>JAPWVB010000039.1 GCA_028275205.1 Candidatus Acetothermia bacterium | reverse complement strand
CAGATAAAGCCAGAGATCGGCGTCTTTATTTTCGGGCTTGATGCTCAAGAAGAGCGTGCCGCGCACGTCGTCGGGCTTGACGAACGCCACTAAGAGCTTATCGGGTTCGCCCTTCTTGCGCCGCCAGAAGAACCGAAACTCATTCGTCGCCGTCTTCTTATCTTTGCCGATGATGTCGAACTTGACGTCGCTGATGAGTTCCCCTTGGGTGCCGCCCATGCTGCCCTTCTCTTCGACTTTCTGCAGGATCTGCGGACCCGTGAGCGGCTGCTGCGCTTGTGTAGAGACAGCTCCGAGGAGGAGCGCCAACCCGATGACGGCCAGAGCGAACTTAGTAAAAGCTTTCATAGTACCTCCTTTGAGAGTGAGTGTGCTTGCCGTGCGAGAAATCGCGGCTTCCAGAGTAACAGTATCGCCGGGATGACCGTGAACGCGCTCGTGGCGCTCACGACCATCGTCAGGGCGACAAGAGACCCAAACGTGTTGAGCCCCTTGAACGTGGAGATCCATAGGACGCCAAAGCCCAGGGTCAGCGCCAGGGCGTTGTAGCTGATCCCCGCGCCCGTGTACGTGAAAGTATGCTCTAAGGCGCGCCGCGCATCTCTGTCACGAGCGAATTCGAGACGATATCGCTCGACAAAGTGAATCGCATAATCAATGCCGATCCCGATCGCGATCGAGCCGATCATCATCGTGCTCATATCGAGGGGCAAACCCAGATACGCCATCAGGCCGAATTCCGTCAAGATCGTCAGCACCAACGGCACAATGCAGAGCATCCCGGCAACTAATGACCCCATCAAGAGCGAGACGATCACCCAGCTTGCGCCGACACTTGTGAGTAAGCTCCAGATCTGGCTGGTGCGGATCTGTTGCATCAGGCGCGCGTAGATGGGCATCGTTCCCACTTGTTCGGCCTTGATCTGAAGAAGCGAGCCGTCGCTGGCCAAGGCAGCCGAGGCCGTCGCTGTCGGAGCAAAGTGCTCATCGAGATATTTTTGGATAGTGTCAACGAGCTTGGCCATCTGCGTGCTGCTGACCCATTCCATGGAGATGAGCACTTCCCCGGCAGAGAAATCCGTCAGGGCCATCTGGCCGAGGCTCCCTCCCTGAAATGTGAAGAGCAATAGTAACTGCGAGATGAGCTTGCGGTCTTCGGGAATAGCGTAATAATTGGGATCGTCGGCGTGGAATTTCTGGTTGAGCTCGCGCACGAGATTTGTGATTGACGTGGTGCGGCGCACGGCGGGGAGCGTCTCGAGGAACTCTTGGAGGGCGAGAATCTTCTTTAAAACTTCGGGCTCCTTCAAGCCGTCGCGCACACCTACATCAATCTCGACACCCGTCTGGAGGCTCCCGCCAAAATGGCGCTCCAGAACATCGAGGGCTTCGATGACGGGATGCCCCTTGCCCAAGAAATCTTTTGCCGATGTCTCGATTCTCAGTCGAGGGATGCCCACGGCCCAGAGGACAGCTATGAGTGCCGCGCCGATCAGAATGACGATCGCGGCGCGCTCAACGAAGCGTGCCAAGCCCCCTAGCCCTGCACGCCCTTGCAGCCATCGTGACAGAATACTCTGGCGTTCGCGCTTGGGCAGGGGCAACAGCGCCAAGATCGCCGGGATGAGCGTCAGGGCCAAGAGCGCCGCGTAGATCACGCCGATCCCCGTGTAGACGCCAAAATCCCTCTGAGGCCACAGCGTCGAGCTGAGCAGCGCGAAGAAGCCTGCGACCGTCGTTAAAGCCGCCATCGCGGTGGGCGAGAGCATCGCCGCAACAGTCTCCGTGAGGACTTCGTTGCGGGAGCGCCCGTCTTTGTGGGCTTCTTCATAGTATCTATTGAGAATGTGAATTCCATACGCTGTGCCCACGGCCATCAACACGATGGGCGCGATGAACGAGAAGGGCGTGAACGGTGCGCCCAGGAGCGCCATCGTGCCCATCTCCCAGATCGCGCTCAGCACAACCGTCAGCAACGGAAGGATCACCCCGCGAAGGCTGTTAAAACTCACATAGAGCACAATCAATATAACGCCGATCATCACGGGGAAGAGCACCGACAAGTCTTTGCGCATGCTCTCCGCAATGAACTGATTCAATCGGGGCATGCCCCCCACATAGATGCGCTCTGGCCCTTGATACCGCTCGGCGATCTCTAAGACCCTGTTGACGACGCCCACGGTCTCTTCTTCGCCGGTCTTCAGGCGGATGAGAATCCCCGCGGCTTTGCCGTCCTCAGAGACGACAACGCCGCGCAAGAGCCGATCCCCCAAGACGCGCTCCTTGTACGCCTCGAGCTCCTCGGGAGTCTGGGGAATTTCGGGCAGCGCGGTCGCGACGGTAATCGCCGTCTCGGTCCCGTAGATGACTTGAGAGTTGGTCGGCCCGCGGACTTCGTCAACCTCGGGGATCTGCTCAAAGAGCTCTTCCATCTCCTTGAGCTTTCTGAGCGTTTCGGGCTTGAAGATCGTGTCATCAGTCTCGACAGCGACCATGAAGAGCTTCTGGTCGCCGTAGCGCTCCTCCGCGCGATGGAGGGCGATCGTCGCAGGATCGTCTTGGGGGAGAAACGCCTCAAAATCTTGCTCGAAGCGGATCTTCGGGACAGCGCTAGCAAAGAGCGCCGTCACGATCAGAACCGCTCCGATCACCCACCAGGGGTGCTCTACGATCGTTTGCGCAAAGAGCCTTTTCATCATTTCAGCCAACCGTGTCGCTCAAAGACACTCGAAAATATTCCCAGAGCGCCGTCGTCCATCACTGTTAGGGCTTTAAAGAGCCCTGCGGAGCCCTGCTCGACGCGCTGGCGAATGAGGTCCATCGCGGCGAGCAATTGGGGGCGCGTCTGCGGGCCGATGGGCCTGGTGATCATCCAGACCTGGGGCACCGAGCCGTCCTCGATCCCCCGCGGCACGATCACGATCAGCTCGTAGCGTTTCTCTGTAAGATTGACGCCCAAGGGATCGTCGTAGCTCGACTGGACAGAGACGACCTTCGCGTCGAAGTTGAAGAGCCCGGACTCTTGAAGAGCCCTCGCGTAGACCTGCACCATCAGGGAGGCCTGGAGCGTCTGGGTCTCATCGACGAGAAGCAGATCCACACGCTCGCTGGGCTGGGCAGCACCTGCAAGAGCGAAGACTATGAGCAAGCCCATCGCTAACACTACTCTCACGTTTCATCACCCGCCTTGGCTCATTTGTTCTCTGAGATCCCCCACAGCACAAAGTCCACCCATTGGTCAGCGAGCCACCCAAGATCAGGGCGCTCCGACGATAAGATATAATTACAGATCGCGGCGTGAAAGATCCCCTCCATGAAGAGCGCCCAGGCTTGAGGATCGAGCGTGCGGCGCACGTGGCCCGCCTGCTGGAGCAGATGCATCCGCTCCGTGAGAAAATTTTTCACGGTCTCGCTCAGACGGTTCCAACGATCTTCAAACTGCGGGTCAATCGAGGTCGCTTCGCGATAGATCACTTTCGCTAAATTGCGATGCTGCGCGAAGAACTGCAACCACGTCAGCACGTGCTCCCGGAAGCGAGCCCGATCGAGCTGCGCCGGCCACTCCTCCGCCATAAAGCGATGGACCAGATCCGACACCAGCTCAAAGTAGCGATCTATGATCGCCAAAAAGATCTCTTTCTTTCCGGGGAAGTAGAGATAGAACGTGCCGCGCGCGACGTCGGCTTCACTGATAATATCGTCAATCGAAGTCTCAAGATATCCCTTCCGAGCGAAGGCTTTGATCGCCGCGTCAAGCAACTGCTGCCGTCGCGCTTCTTTGTCTAAGACTGCCTGGGCCATCTCTCTCACTAGACTGACATGTCAGTCTAGTGAGAGTATAACACGCTCGAGGTGCGTTGTCAAGCGAGCAGTTTCTGAATCTCTGAGAGCTTTTTGCGGGCTGCGGCTTCCCCTAGGGCGATCCGCTCTTCAGCCCGATGGTAGCTGAGATTGCCCACAAGAGAGTCGTCGGGCATATCCGGGGTGATCAGCACATCAGGGGGGCTGAGCGCCAGCGTCAGCTCTGTCAAGCGCCAGACGAAGATCGAGATCGAGAGATCTAACGCTTCAAAGAGCCCTGGGGCACTCTTGGGCGGATGGTTCAGGCGATAGCGTTTCGACCCCAAGTTAACATCTACGGCGATGACGGCTTCCGCGCCGAGCTGGCGCGCTACGTCCACAGGGAGCGGGCTGACCAGGCCCCCATCGGCCAGGTGACGTCCGTCGCGTTCCACCGGCACGAAGAGCCCTGGAATCGAAAAGCTTGCGCGGATCGCTTCCACGAGAGAGCCTTCGCGCAACAAGACGCGCTCGCCCCGATCTATATCCGTCGCGACCGCAACGAACGGGATGGGCAGCTCTTCGATGCGGCGATCTCCTCCAAGAAGTTCCTTGAGGAAGCGTTCGATCGCTGCGCCGCTCGACCAGCCATGAATGGGCAGGGTTGGCTGGAGGCTGCGGGCGATGCGCCAGAAGTCTATCTTGAGCCACTCTTGCTCGATGCGCGCGACGCTCACCCCGGCAGCGTAGACTCCACCGATCATTGCGCCGATGGAGCTGCCCACGACGAGCGATAGAGGGACTTTCTGCTCTTCGAGCACCTTGAGGACGCCAACGTGGGCCGCGCCTCGTGGGCCACCGCTGCTGAGCACTAGGGCGATCTTCTTCACACGAAAATTATAGAAATCTTGAGATGGCTCTGTCAATGCTTGGCTGGAGACGATCTCTTGACGCTGCAGCTCAAAAGCTATACAATCTAGTCATGAGCGATAGCAATGAAATGCGCAAGCACGTATCGGTAGCGGAAGCCAAGCGCGACCTCACGAAGATTCTCCGCGAGGCCAACAAGAAACGGACGGAGATCGTCGTCACCCGGCGAGGAAAGCCCTTCATGGTTATCCTTCCCTATGAGGATTACGAGCGCCTGGAGCGCCTGCGAAGCTATATGAACATGGTCCGCATCTCTGAGAAGCTCAAAGATGCAAAGATCTCTGCCGCAGAGATCTTCGAGGAATCAAGACGCGAGCTGGAGGAACGATATTGAACCCTAAGCCCGCTCAACCGCAGAAGCTGGTGCTCGACGCTAGCGTTGTGCTGAAAAGCTATCTGCCCGAGGAGGGGAGCGAGCAGGCGCGAGCGATCTTTGAAGACTGGGCTCTAGGCCATGTGCAGCTCCTTGCCCCAGCCTTGATGCCCTATGAGGTCACCAACGCCCTCTTGGTGGCTTTGCGCAAGCAGCGCCTTGACGAGGCCAGGGCTGCAGAGATCTTGAGAGCGTTTGTGAGGTTGCGCATCCCTACCCAGGAGCTTGCGGGTTTGGAGGAGCGCGCCTGGAAGTTAGCAGTAGAGCATGGGCGCACGGCCTATGATGCCGCGTATCTGGCGCTGGCTGAGCATGAAGGGGTGCCCCTCATCACTGGGGATAAGCGGTTGTACAACGCAGTGAGAGAGAAGCTCCCTTGGGTCCGCTGGGTCGGGGACTACCGATCTGGGAACATTTGACTTCTCGCCCGCTCTGCGCTACTGTGAAGGATCGTATATCTCACAGCAAGGGTGATAGAGTATGGAACTGCTCAAGAAGCTCTGTGAAGCCCACGGCGTGCCGGGACGCGAAGAAGCCGTCCGCACCTTAGTCGTCTCGGAACTCAAAAAGATCTGCGATGAGATCCGCACCGACGCTTTGGGGAACGTCATCGCGCTCAAAAAGGGCAGCGGGCGCGGTCCCAAGGTGATGCTCGCTGCGCACATGGACGAGATCGGGTTTCTCGTCTCGCACATAGACGAGAAGTCTGGGTTCTTGCGGATTGATCCCGTCGGCGGGTTCGATCCCAGAGTCCTGATGGCTCAGCGCGTCATCGTGCACACGGAGAAGGGGGATCTGATCGGGATCATCGGCTCCAAGCCCCCGCACATTCTTACCGAAGAAGAGCGCAAGAAGCCCCTGGAGCTCAAAGATCTCTTCATAGATTTAGGGCTCCCCGCTGAAGAAGTGAAAAAGCGCGTCAATATTGGTGACTTCATCACGCTCCAGCAAGATTTTGCAGAGGTGGGGAACCTCGTCTCATGCAAGGCGCTCGACGATCGCGTCGGCGTCTACGTGATGATCGAAGCTGTGAGAAGAACGAAGAAGCACGTCTGTGATATCTACGCTGTCGCGACAACTCAAGAAGAGGTAGGAGTGCGCGGAGCGCGGGTCTCAAGCTTTAACGTTGCTCCAGATATTGGGGTCGCGCTCGATGTCACTGTTGCTAGTGATGTCCCCGGCGTGGGCGAGCACGAGCAGGTGACAAAGCTCGGCGCAGGGGTTGCGATCAAAATTAAAGATTCTCTCTCGATCTCCAATCCCAAGCTCGTGCGCACGATGCGCCAGATCGCTGAGCAGAAGAAGATCAAATATCAGCTCGAAATTCTCCCCCGCGGGGGCACCGACGCCGGCGCGATTCAGATGACCCGCGAGGGCGTCGCCGCGATCACACTCTCCATCCCGACTCGTTATTTGCATTCAGTCGTCGAGGCTGCCCATAAAGACGACATCCAAGCCGCGATTGATCTCTTAGCGACGTTCTTGGAAGTCGCCCATGAGAGCGACTATAGCTTGTGAGGAGGAACTATGAAATACACAGTTGCTGTTGGTAGTCTGTTGACGTTGATCTTTCTGAGCATCGGTGAGCCGAGCTGGGCCCAGGGGGAGAATCTTTCTGTGGGGCGCTCTGTGGGCATTGGCGCGCGCTTTCTGCCCAATGCGCTCATGCCCGTCGGGCCCAGCGATATTGATCCCGCGTTGGGCACGGCGCTCACCGGGCAGTATTGGCTGAGCGATCTTTTGGCGATAGAGCTTGGCGGCTGGCTGTCGGGGTTCAGCGATACTTTTAACCCGCGCAGCTTCACGAGTCTTTCGGGAGGGCTGCTGCTC
The DNA here is from genome assembly GCA_028275205.1 of Candidatus Acetothermia bacterium. Classification (GTDB taxonomy): domain Bacteria; phylum Bipolaricaulota; class Bipolaricaulia; order RBG-16-55-9; family DRXL01; genus JANXCC01. The sequence goes on along the minus strand of JAPWVB010000039.1, from coordinate 3,280 downwards.
AAGCTCTTTGATAACCCTCACGATGATCTCTATCTTGCCGGTCGGGCGATCAGCGTCCAAAGCGTCTATAGAAATTACTGTTGCGTCTATCGCGAGGGCGAGCCGCCCGCGCAGCCGAGCGAGAAGATCATGCCGCCGTACCCGTGGCCCAGCTTCGAGAGCCGCACGGCTACGCTCGCTTTTGAAGTAGCCGCTGGGATCGAGCGGAGCTGGTCTGCGCAGCTGACTACGAACTTTGAGTTTGGATTCGTCTACGCCCAGACGATGATCACGAATCTCCCGCCGCCAGGGGAACCGCCTCCAGAAGAGCCCGTTCCCCTGCCCAAGCCGGAGACCACCGCGGCCACGAGCTTCGGCATCACTCTTCATATCAGCGTGAATTTTTATCTCCCGCGCAAGTGACTTGACAGCCTTAGGGGAGTCTGCTAGTGTAACAATCATACGGGAGGGAAGTCCTGTGAAGATCGTGCTTGACACCCTTGGTGGTGATCGCCCCCCACAGGAGCTGATTGCTGGGGGCGTCGCTGCGATCCGAGAGTACGATATCGAAGTGGTCTTCGCCGGAGATCGGTCACTGATCGAGCGCGAGCTGAGCAAGCATCGGAGCTTAAAGTACTCTATTGTGCACGCCCCGGAAGAGATCACCATGAACGAGGCGCCCATCGAAGCCGTGCGCAAGAAGAAGAACAGCTCTTTAGTGCAGGGGATTCGCGCGGTGCGCCAGGGCGAGGCCGACGCGTTCGTCAGTCCGGCCAACACCGGGGCAGTTATGGCCGCGGCGCTCTTCAATCTGGGCAGACTCCCGGAGATAGACCGTCCAGGGATCGGCGTGCTTGTGCCCACGTTAGAGGGGCGACGCACTTTGATTATTGACGTGGGAGCCAACGCCGAGTGCGACCCCGAACACCTATTAGAGTTTGGGGTTATGGGCACGATCTACATGCGCGAAGTGTTGGGAATCAAAAACCCGCGCGTGGGGCTGCTCAACATCGGGGAAGAGCCGCAAAAGGGCGACACCCAAGCGCAGAAGGCGTTTGCGTATCTGCAGCAAGAGTTGCCGAACTTCGCCGGCAACGTCGAGCCCAATAGACTCGTCGAGGGAGGCTTCGACGTGGTGGTCACCGATGGCTTTACCGGCAATATATGTCTAAAAGCTTATGAAGGCGCGGCGACTGTCACGGTGAGATACCTCAAGCGCGAGATTGAGAAGAGCTTCTTAGCGAAATTGGGCCTGCCCTTCCTGTGGCCATCGCTCAATAGGCTCAAGCGTGAAGTGAGCGCGGTGCAGTACGGCGGGGCACCGCTGCTAGGCGTGCGCGGCGTTGTGATCATCGCTCATGGCAACTCTAACGCCGAGGCGATCAAGAACGCCATTAGGGTCGCGAAGGAGGCAGTTGAGCATAAAATCGTCGAGAAGATCGAGCGCGGGGTACACGAGAGCCTAGTCCACTTGGGCTTAGTGCCGGTGTTGAGGGGATCGCCATAGTGGGGACGTCATTTATCTTTCCAGGTCAAGGCTCGCAGTACGTGGGCATGGGGAGAGAGCTTTATGAGAAGTATCGCTCTCGCGTTGAGCCATTCTATCAGCGTGCTCGCGAAGCCTTGGGCTTCGATCTGCAAGAGCTGATCTTTGGTGGCCCTGAAGAGAAGCTGCGCCTCACAGAGTTCGCTCAGCCAGCGATCTTGCTCGATAGCGCCATAAAATTTGAGCTCCTTGGGCGGAGGCCCGACTATGCAGCGGGGCACAGCTTGGGGGAGTACTCGGCGCTGGTGTGTGCTGGGGTCTTGAGCTTGGAGGATGGGCTGCGTCTGGTGCATCTGCGTGGGAAGCTCATGCAAGAGGCAGCTCCCGCGGGTGCGGGAGGGATGCTCGCGATCGTGAAGTTAGACTATGAGAAAGTTCGAGAGATCTGTGCGCAGACTGGCGCGGAGATCGCCAATTATAATTCTCCAGAGCAGATTGTGATCTCCGGGCGGAGAGAAGCTCTACACAAAGCCAAAGAGTTGGCTGAGGCTGCGCGGGGCAAGGGGATTGAGCTTGCGGTCTCGGCGCCATTTCACAGCTCGCTCATGAAGCCTGCCGAGGAGCGCCTCAAGCCAGAGATCGAGAGAGTGAAATTTGCAGCGCCCAAGTTCCCCGTGATCTCCACGGTGAGCGGCGAGCCGGAGACGGACCCCGACAGAATCAAAGAGCTTTTGACGCGGCAGATCACCGCCCAAGTGCGCTGGACGGAGTATATTATGAAGCTGAAGAGTCTGGGCGTAAGAAGATTCATCGAAGTTGGCCCCGGCGACGTGCTCACGAAGCTTCTCAAGAGAATAGATCGAGAGCTTGAGGCGCTCAGCTTCGCCGAGGTGATGCCATGAACGAGCCTCAAGATTTTGCGGGCAAGGTCGGGATCGTCACCGGCGGGACGCGCGGCATCGGGAAAGCTATTACCCAGATGCTCGTCGCCCGCGGCGCTAAAGTCTACGTCTTCGCGCGCGACGCGCAAGCTGGCCAAGCCCTCCAACAAGAGCTGGGCGAACGCTGCGTCTTCGCCCAAGCCGATATCACCAAGAGCGATCACATAGACGAACTGATCGAAAAGATCTTCAAGAGCGAAGGGCGCATAGACTTCTTGGTCAACAACGCCGGGATCACCAAAGACAATCTCTTGCTCAGAATGAAGGACGACGAGTGGGACGCGGTCTTGACAACAAACTTAAAGGGCGCGTATCATTGCACCAAGGCCGTGGCTCGCTGGATGCTCAAGCAGCGCTCCGGAGCTATTGTGAATATTGCTTCTGTGGTCGGTCAGATGGGCAACGCCGGGCAGGCGAATTACGCCGCGGCCAAGGCTGGGCTCATCGGATTTACCAAGAGCGTGGCGCGGGAGCTGGCCTCGCGAGGGATCCGCGTGAACGCCGTCGCGCCAGGGTTCATTGAGACAGCTATGACCGAACAGTTGCCTGAAGAGATGTGCAAGAGATATCTCGAGGCGATCCCGCTAGGGCGGTTTGGCCGCCCCGAAGAAGTCGCGGAAGTGGTGTGCTTCTTGCTTTCGGAGCGCGCATCGTATATAACAGGGCACGTGATCAATGCGGATGGTGGGGTGGTGATGGCCTAGCTGGACTTGACAAACTCAGACTTTTGCGCCAAGATCAAGCTCATAGAGGAGGAAAGGACTATGGCTGACATCGCTGAGCAGGTACGACGGATCATCGCGGAGCAGTTGATGGTGGACATCGAGGATGTGACCGATGACGCCTCGTTTATAGAAGATCTTGGGGCAGATTC
>JAPWVB010000038.1 GCA_028275205.1 Candidatus Acetothermia bacterium | reverse complement strand
TAGAGCACCACCACGCGACCGTAGTCCCCACGATGGTTCAAGAGATGATAGATCGCGGGGCGCAGCGGGGCTAATCCCACACCACCGGCCACAATGAGAATATCGTTGCCCACGGCTTCGGTCACGGGCCAGCTGCTCCCAAAGGGGCCACGCACCCCGAGAATATCTCCCCGCTTGAGCTTACAGAGCGGATTGGTTACGGTGCCCACCGCGCGCACGGTGTGCACCAAAATCTCCGGATGCGCCGGGTCGCCACTGATGGAGATGGGCACCTCCCCTACCCCGAAGAGATAGAGCATATTGAACTGCCCTGGAGCGAAGGGGAAGCGCTCCCCAGTGACGGATTGGAGTTCGAACGTAAACGTATCTTTCGTCTCGCGCCGCACCCGTAGCACCCGATAGGGCACGGGCACCATGGGGTCCGTCTGCACTATTTCTATCGTCTGGGGCTTAATCGTGACTGCCATAGATATCAATCAATCGTAAGCGAGTGGCTTGTAGCCTCTGCCCAATAATTTGAGCGAAGCGCTTGAAGAGCTCGTAGCCGAGCTTGGGTTCTTCGTCGCACTTGCCGCGAATGCACATCGCGTCAAACTCCAAGGCGCGTGTGAGCTCCAGGGCGCGGGCATCATACTGTTTTCTGTAGGGCGGCACGGCCCAGGACCAGCCCATGACGTCGCCCTCGCCGAGGGTCTCGATCATGATCGGTCCCCGCCCCGGCGCAAAGACCTCCAGCGAGATCTTGCCATTGCGAATGAGCCAAAAGTGTGACGATGGATCTCCCTCGCGGAAGATGAACTCCCCCGCCTTGAACGTGACCTCCCGGGCACACCCAGCGATGAGCTGGATGTAGCGTGGGTCCAAATCCTTGAAGAACGGATGCTCCGACAGCAAGCGTTCCAACGTGTTCATGAATCTCTTCCCCTTTCTTACTGAGTTCTACTGAGCTCGCTCTCGCGGATGGCGCGGACTTCTTCGGTGATATCAATGCCCACGGGACACCATGTGATACACCGTCCGCAGCCGACACATCCCGATGTCCCAAATTGATCGATCCAGCTTGCGAGTTTATGGGTCAGCCATTGACGGTAGCGGGATTTCGCGGAAGCCCGCACGCTCCCGCCATGAACATACGAGAAGTCCATCGTGAAGCACGAGTCCCATCTGCGCACGCGCTCAGCTTCGCTGCCCGTTAGGTCCGTGACGTCCTCGACCGTGGTGCAGAAGCACGTGGGGCAGACCATCGTACAGTTGACGCAATTCAGACATCGGGCAGCAACCTCATCCCAGCGCGGGTGCTCCAAATTGCGATAGAGCAGCTCTTTGATATTAGTCGTATCGAGCTGGCGCCCCATCTGCCGCGCCGCTTGTTGAATGCGCTCTTCCGCGATCTGGAGATCGCGGGGCTGGGCGGGCTTGGTCGGCACTCTTTGCAAAATGTCTGCCCCCAGGGTCGTGCCGACCTCAACGACGAAATAGTGTCTCTGCCCATCGAGGATCTCCGTCAACGCCAGATCGAAGCCCGCTGTGGCCTTAGGGCCAGTCTTCATCGAGACACAAAAGCACGTGCCCCCAGCTTGGACGCAGTTGACCGCGACGATAAAGACATTCCGTCGGCGGGCTTGGTAGTGCGGGTCGACAAACTTCCCATTGGTGAAGACACGGTCTTGGATGAAGATCGCGTGCAGCTCGCAGGATCGCACCCCGATGAACGCATAGCGTGGCGGCTCATCCCTATTGGGGGTAATCTCGAAGCCCTTGCCGTTCTTCCGAGCTTTCCACAGAGATAAGACGGGCGGGTGTAAGAACTTCTTCCACGAGTGCGGCCCGACGACATACCCAAAGAGCGCTTGGTCGGCGCGTCGCTTGAGGCGATACTTTCCCCCGTCTTGCTCGTCCGTCCACCCGATGGGCAAATCCTCGACAGAAGCGATCTCGTCGTAGATGATCGCGCGGTCGCGCACGGTGGGGCCGACGGTGACGTAGCCCTTTTGACGAAGAGCATCGAGAAGCTTCTGGAAGTCTTGACACTCGACGATGACTCGTTCTCCGATCATAGAGATCTCCGTTCTGCGCTCGTGAGCGCTCTTGCGACCACGAGCGGTGCAGCTTCATTATAACGAATCAATTCCCTATGTGCGCAATGATCCGGCACAGCTGAGCGAATGATATGAATCAGCTGCAGCGCTATGGGGTTGTCAATGCCCTGAGCAGCTCGATACACTTGAGCATTGAAGGAGTGATCTCGATCATGGACATCGCAGTCGAGCAAGGGGATATTACGAAAGTTCAGACAGACGCGATCTGTCTAGGGATTTTTGAGGGGGTGCAGCGCCCCGGTGGGGCTGCTGGCGCTGTGGATCGAGCTTTGGACGGAGCGATCTCGGAAGTGCTCGCCGACAGAGATTTTTCGTGCAAGAAGGGCGAAGTCTTCTGGCTGCGCACGCACGGCAAGATCGGGGCTAAAAGAGTGCTCTTAGTTGGTCTTGGGTCCGCAGAAAAGTTCTCAGCAGACGTGGTGCGCGAGGTGAGCGCCGCGGCAGCGCGCGCCGCGAAGGCTCTTTCGGAACTGACGACGATCGCGCACGGGGCGGGCATCGGCGGGCTCGATGCCCACACCGCCGCCCAAGCGACCGTCGAAGGAACGCTGTTGGGACTCTATCGCTTTGAAAAGTTCAAGAAGCCCGAGGAGCCTATCAAGCTTGAACGTCTAAGGCTCATTGAGCGCAGCTCAGAGAAATTAGATGCTCTCAAAGCTGGTGCCCAGCAGGGGCAGATCATCGCCGAGTCGGTACTGTTTGCGCGGGACTTAGCTAATGAGCCGGGGCAGAGTCTGCCGCCGCGCGAGCTGGCCGCTCACGCCCAACGATTAGCGCAAGAGCTTGGGCTGCGCTGCGAAGTCTTTGACGAGAAAGCTTTAGAGAAGCTTGGCATGGGCGGAATTCTCGCGGTGGGCAAGGGCAGCGACGAGCCGCCCAGATTCATCGTGCTTGAGTACAATCTGAGAAAAGATTCTCGGCCCATCGTGCTCGTGGGTAAGGGGATCACTTTTGATAGTGGAGGAATCTCGATCAAGCCGCGCGAGGGCATGGAAGCGATGAAGTACGACATGAGCGGCGCGGCGGCAGTGCTCGGAGCGATGCGCGCGGTGGCGCTGCTGAAGCTGCCCGTAGCCGTTGTGGGCCTGATCGCAGCTGCGGAGAATTTGCCCTCGGGGAAGGCCCTCAAGCCCGGCGACGTCATCACGATCTCTAACAAAAAGACGGTCGAGGTCACCAACACCGACGCCGAGGGGCGACTGGTGCTCGCGGATGCGCTCGTCTACGCGCAGCGATACCATCCCCAAGCTGTGATAGACTTGGCCACGCTGACAGGGGCGTGCACAATCGCCCTTGGGAAAGAGGCTGCGGGTCTATTTAGTAATGACGAATCGCTCGCCCAGAAGATCGAGCGCGCGGCGCAGCAGACGGGCGAGCGCGTCTGGCGGCTGCCCCTCTATGACGAGTACAAAGAGCTCATCAAGAGCGAGATCGCTGATATTAAGAACAGCACCAACAAGGGCCCGCAAGCGGGCGCGGCCGTCGGCGCGATCTTTCTGAGAGAGTTTGTGAACTACCCGTGGGCGCATTTAGATATTGCCGGAGTAGCGTATGATGTCGAGAGCCGGCTCTATCACCCCAAGGGCGCGACGGGGTACGGAGTGCGATTGTTGGCGCAGTTGCTGCGAGAATGGGCTTAACCCCTCACCCCTTGCTCCCCTCTCCCTCAGAGGGGAGAGGGGATGGGGTGAGGGTGCAGATATGATCCGAGAGAACGTGCAGAAGCTCCTAGCGGAGCTGCCGCCGGGAGTGCTCTTGGTCGCGGCGGCCAAGGGCCGCTCTCCCCAAGAGATCTTAGAAGCCATTGAAGCTGGAGTGCAGATCATCGGGGAGAATTATGTGCAAGAGGCTGAGAGGGCTTTTGCGGTCATCGGGCGCCGCGCCCAGTGGCACATGGTCGGGCACTTACAGAAAAACAAAGCCAAGAAAGCCGTAGCAATCTTCGATATGATCGAGACGCTCGACTCCGTACACTTAGCGCACGAGCTGGAGAAGCACTGCGCCCGAATGAATAAAGTGATGCCCGTCTTGATAGAGATCAACAGCGGGCGCGAGCCGCAGAAGTCTGGAGTCTTCCCCGAAGACGCCGAAGCCCTCATCAGAACCGTCGCGCCGCTCCCTCATCTGAAGGTCGTGGGGTTGATGACGATGGGCCCGCGCTTTGGGAACCCCGAAGAGGCTCGTCCGTACTTTCGCGAGACGAAAAGCCTCTTCGACTATCTCAGAACTCTGAACATCCCCAACGTCGAGATGCAGTACCTCTCGATGGGCATGAGCAATACGTATAAAATCGCTCTGGAAGAGGGCGCGAACATCGTGCGGATCGGCACGAAGATCTTCGGAGAGCGCCCGGAAGAGTGAACTATGAAGATCGCTCTTGTGCAGCCCGCGCGCGATCGCTTCGACAGAGAGAAGAATATTCACACTGTCGCGCGCTTGCTCCAACAGATTCGCGACGTCGAGATCGTCTGTCTCCCGGAGAACTGGGCAGGAGTCGTCACGTTCAGCGAGGCCGAGCTTGAGCAGATGCTCTCGCTTTTGGGAAGCTACGCCCAGCAAGGACACTATACGCTGCTGACGGGGAGTCTCATCGTCCAGCGTAGAGATCATACGATCGCGCTGGGGCACGTCATCGGCCCGGATGGCACGGTGCTGGGCTACACCGAGAAGATATTCCCATCCAATGCTGTGGGCGAGCGAGCGTTTCTGAAGCCAGGCGAGCGCCTGCCCGTCTTCACCACAGGGAGCGCGCGCTTCGGCGTCGCGATCTGCGTTGATCTCTTCTACCCTGAGCTCATTCGATCGTTAGCGCACCGAGGAATCTCAGTGCTCTTTAACCCGTCGAATATCCCCGAGAATCGCATTGCCCTGTGGAGATCGCTGCTGTGCGCTCGCGCTGCGGAGAATACGATCTTCGTCGCGTTCGCCAATAACACAAAGTCTTTCTACCCCGATGATCGTCCCGTGAGCGGGCACTCGATGGTCGTCTCGCCTCGAGGGGATGTGCTCTTGGAAGCCGACGACGCTGAGGGCGTCTTCGTCGTCGAGATTGATCTTGCTCAGATCACTGAGGCGCGCAAACGCTGGCCCTATCTTGCCGACAGTCTCTCTCTCGAGAAGATCGAGGGCGATCGGGTCGTGCGCAAGAATGAGTAATCACGGCAGATGGGGCTTAGCATTCAGCTCCTCTTCCGAAACTTGCTCCAGCCATCGAACGAGAGCCGAGAGACGCTCTTTCGCTCTTTGGAAGATCTTCTGTCCCGCTTCTTGCGAAGCCTCGCGTGGGTCGAGCGTCGCCCCAGACTGAGAGAAATCTATCGTATCGAGCGGGAGCTGCGCCCCGTCTCTGCTAGTCGCATAGATTTCTGAGGCGCCGCGCGCGGCAGCTTCTATCTGGCTGCGATCTACTAAGTTCGGGTCAATCGCCAAGACGAGAGAAGTCTCGATAGCCCCGGCGTGCGTGCCCCGGCTGCGGAAAAGTTCGTTTGTAAGCTTCTGCACTTCTGGGTCGAGCCACCACGCCCAGACGACCGCGAAGATCTCTTTCGCGCGCAGCTCGCGGCAGATCTCTTGCAGAGCAGCATTGTTGCCGCCGTGCCCGTTCACAAAGACGATACGGCGCACGCCGTGCGAGGCGACGCTCTCGGCGATCTCTCTCATGAAGCGCCGAAACGTTTCGGGAGAGACCCACAGCGTCCCCCAGAATTGTCGGTGATGTTCGGAGACGCCAACGGGGATGACGGGAGTGCAGAGAATTTTTAACTCGCGCGCGACGGCAAGAGCGAGCGCCTGTGCCGTGAGGAAGTCTGTGCCCAAGGGCAGGTGCGGGCCGTGCTGCTCCGTGCTGCCCACCGGAACGAGTGCTACTGTAGAACTGTGAAAGAGCTGCCGCGCCTGCACCCATGAGACGTGTTCTAACATAGAGCCTCCTTCGCTCACCGAATATACTCGATTGTGGACCATCTGACTACCCGTGATTGACCAAGCCCCCGACATTCAGTATAGTAAGAGCACTATGATAATCCGTTGGAGCGCTTTGGTGCTTGTATTCGTCGGGTTGCTGAGCGGGGCTTCGAGCGCCCAGGTCTCAAGCTGGCCCATCCGCGCCTTGTGGTACACCAGCGAAGACCCCCTGGGCTACGCGAGCTCCGTCGTCCCTACAGATCTGAAGACGCTCAAAGAGCGCCTCTGCCCCACTCATGTGCTCCTGCGCATCCATCTCTATCAGACGGGGCGCGCGACCGATGACCCCCATATTGATCCGCAGCGCACCCAACCCGATGCTGCCCTCACTCGTGCGGTCACCGAGGCCCAGAGAGTGGGGCTGAAGGTCGTGCTCCTGCCCGCGATCTTCGTGGACGATGGCACCTGGGTGGGGGTCATCACCCCGGCAAACGTCTCCCGATGGTTCACGCGCTGGCGCGAGGTCGTCCTGCATTATGCCCAGCTCGCCCAGTCCCTCAACGTAGACGTGCTCTTAATCGGCACCGAGTTGAGCTCCATGCAGAGATACTCCACCGAGTGGGAGCGACTCATCCGCGAGGTGCGCAGTGTCTTTTTTGGGAAAGTCAGCTACTCCGCCAACTGGTGGTACGACCGCACCGGATTTCAGAGCGTCCTGAATATGACTCACTGGGCTTTGCTCGACTATGTAGGAATCACCGCGTACTTTGAGCTTACGAACACTTATACCCCAACCGTAGCCCAACTGCGCGCCGCCTGGCAGGGCGACCGCCACGGCCAAAACATCTTGAGCGACCTAGAGGCCCTGCACCAAAGATATAAGAAGCCCATCGTCTTCTGGGAGCTGGGCTACCAGAGCCGCGACGGGACGAATATCTTCCCTTGGGATTTCACCCGCCGCACTCCCCCAGACGAGCAAGAGCAAGCCGATGCGTACCGTGCGTTCTTTGAAGCCTTCTCCGGGCGAGCGTGGTTTGAGGGCTACGGGCTCTTCACCCATCAAGTGGGCTTGCCACGCGATGCCGTCGGCTATGATCTCTTGGGCAAACAAGCCGAGAGCGTTATCGCTGGCTGGCACTGTAAGACCTAACCCCCCGACCCCCTTCCCGAAACGGGAAGGGGGAATTCCCCTCCCCGTGCCGGGGAGGGGCTAGGGGAGAGGTTTAGGTAAGGGCTAAGAATAGATCCGTTGCGTCTTGAGCCAGTGGGGCTTCTTCTGGCGGAATATATCGAGCCACGCCCACACCAACAACGGAATCCAATGGTACGAATAGAGCGTCCCCAAGAGCACTAACTTGGGGATAGACAAGCGCGGTGTGTCTGTCTTCGAGAGCGCCAGGGCCATCGTCGGCCAAAAACTGAACGAGTTCGCCCACAAGAGCCAGCCCTCAAAGTGACTGCTCACCCGCACATACCCCAAAAGACTGAGCAGCGCCAGCCCCCACGACCCCAGCACGAGAAACGGCACGATCCAGAACGTCAGATAATAGTGCAGATCGAGCTTCTTCAGCAATGGCATGGGCGAGCGCCACAGCCTCCCGCTCGCGACGTACATCGCAAAGACCTGCAACGTCCCCCAGGCCCAGCGGTGACGCTGCTTCAGGAGCGCCCGCAGGGTCTCAACCCCCTCTTGGGAGACGTGGCGGTCGAGGAAGCGAATCCGACCGGGAAGCTCATGGATGCGCACGCTGATCTCCAAATCTTCGGTGAGCGCCGTGGGGAGCCACGGCCCCTGGGGCTGCAAGATCTCTAAGCAGTCCGCACGGATGAACTGCCCGTTGCCCCCCAGGGCAACCGCCCCTGAGGTCTTGTCGCGCACCCACTGCACGATCCACGAGAACGCGACGAACTCGACATCTTGCAGCAATGGGAGGAGCTTGTGGCGATTGCGGATGCGCACCCCGCACTGCAGAGCGTTCACCGTCGGGTCACAAAACGCCAACCCCACTTGCTCAAAGAAGTCTATCTCTCCGACCCGGCCGTCGGCGTCGAAGACCCCGATCACCCAGTCTTCTTTGGGACGATCGGGAAATTTTTCAAACAAAAACTTTAACCCAGCGTTGAGCGCCGCGCCCTTGCCCTGGCGGGCGTGGGGACGCTCGCGCCGCAAGACGTAGACGTCGGGAAACTCTTGCTGGATCTGCGCCGTCACTTGCGGGGTGTTGTCGTCGCTGCCGTCGTCAATGATCAAGACTTCGAGAGTGCCGGGATAGTACTGCTCAAAGATATTTTCGACGGTCTTGTATAAGACTTTACCCTCGTTGAGCGCAGGGATCATCAGGGTCACGATAGGCCACCAGACTTCGTCTGGACTGTTCGTCGTGCCGCCTTCGGCGGCACGGTGTACGGACCAGGCGGAGCCTGGCGAAGCCTGGTGGCGCACGATCACGTAGAAGAAGAGCAACGCGTTATAGAGCAGGCAGTACGCGAAGAAGAAGATCGTCAGGGCGTCTGTGTAGATTTCCATTATGGTCTAGTGGGGAACTGGACGCGGATCGGGCCGATGAGGCTCGACGCGAGCTGGAACTGCCAGCCCTGCTGCTTGAGCGCCGTGATGATCGCTCGCAGGCGGTCTACCCCCAAGAAGGGGTGATAGAAGAACGCCGCGATCGCGCCGTACTTCAACCCGGCCAACTTTTCCGATTGGAAGATGATCCTCGAGATGTCGCTCTCGTTCTGGACGAACTCTAGCGGCGTCCCGATGTAGACGCTCTGAGACGTCTCCACGACGTAGGGGACGAGCGCCAGATCGAACTGACGATGCGCCTCAAAGAGAAACCCAAAGTACTTCTCGAAGACGGCGTAATGGGCGTCGCCGGCTTTATAGTGCGGGGTCTCCCAACCGATGACGTGCGGAGCTAAGCCCGCTTTCTGAATCTCCGCCAGGGCCATTTTCACCCGTTGTTCGGCGTACTCCGCCCCGCCGATGGGCTGATTGGCCTTTTCGTCCCAGAACTCCCAGTCTTCGGCAGTCTTGCCGTCGAACTGATGGGTCGCCCCGTGGACGACAAGCTCGCCCCCGTTGAGCAGGGCTTGCTTGACGGCCGTTCTCAATGCTGATTCTTGAGTGATGCTCGTGCGGTCGGCGCCGTCCACATAGAACGGGATCAGCGCGAGCGTAAACGGAACTTTTTCGCCCTTGAGATAGTCCGTGACGCTGAGCAGCGCCGAGATGCTGCTTCGGGGGTGAATATCTTCGAGGCGCACGAGCGCGACCTTGCCGCGAGTGATCCCGTAGACTTCGCTCAAGATATCAAGAAAGACCAAGTGCGCTCCGAAGGGGCGCAGACTCGCCGTGGGGTGAAACCCCACATAATAGAAGGCTCGGCGATTGGAGCTGACGATGATCGGTCGGCCGCCGACGGTGGCGTGGACCTTCGCCGCATCTCCGTTGGCGACCTCGACGAAGATCCGCTCGGTCGCTGCGAGCACATAGCTCGTGTTGGAGTACGTATAGAAGAGCGGAGTCTCCTGGGTATCGCTGATCTGCGCAGCAAACTGAAAGCCCAAACTCTTTTGGGCTTCTCCCAGACGGTCTAGGTGATACCCGATCCAGACGACGCGCTTTTGGGAGATCCCTTCGCCATTGATGATGTCGTCTATAAAATCCAAGGGCGGCGGCTGCCCATAGTCCAACCCATAGTAGACGATCACGTCGTAGTCTCTGTAGTCGCCCTTGCGATAGCCCAGATAGAGCCCCTCTTGATAGATCGTCTGGACGCGGGTCTTGAAAGCGGCTTCCAGCCAAGCGGAAAGCTTGCTCACGAACGGCTCTGTGAACTCGGTGCGCTGCGAGGTGACCAGCAGGGTCTTGGTCGTAGGCTGCTGGCCCCACGGGCTTTGGATGACAAACTCTTTGCGGTCCTCGCAATAGATCCGCCCCGATGGGGGATCGAAGAGCGTGCCGATGATCGTGTAAGGGCCCTTCAGGGCGAGCAATCCTTGGCCGGTGCGGCTGGGGAGATTTAACAGAAACCCCTCCCATCGGAAGTTCGGCTGGAGGTTGAGCTCCCCGGAGAACTGACTATTAGTAGAGATCGTAAAAGCGCGATCTCCTGGGGTGCGGACTTCGATCTGAAACCGCGCCCCGGTGATCGCTTCCTCGCCCACCTGCAAGCGCGCGAAGACCGAGACCGTCTGGTCGAGCGAATATACAGGGGAATCCGTCCAG
>JAPWVB010000037.1 GCA_028275205.1 Candidatus Acetothermia bacterium | reverse complement strand
CAAGTCCCGTGACGGGCGCCGGAGTGCGCAGGCTCTGTCCGGGCTCAACGGCCACACCAGCAGCACGCAACACGTCCTCAATGGCGAGCAGCGTTGGTACGAGAGCCTCGCGGGTTGCTGTCGGCCCCATGTGGCCGATGCGAAAGATCTGACCGGCTAGTTTCTCTAAGCCCCCTCCAATGAGGATCTGATGCTTCTCTTTTAGGGCGCGAATCAGCGCAGCCGCAGGGAGTTGTGCATGCCCCTTGGCTGCCGTTACCGTGTTCATTGCTTCGCGGTCATCGGGGACAAGGAGCTCAAACCCCAGATTTTTTAGGGCGTTTCTTGCTAGGGTGGCTATCTCGGAGTGTCGCGCCCAGCGCCGCTCAAGCCCCTCATCGAAGATCTTTCTGAGGCTGAAGCGCAGCGCTTGGACGAGCCCTGAGGGCATGGTGACAGGATGAGGATGCCAATCGGCCCACTCGCGCGCGCAGTGCTGCCATGTGCGCAGATTAATATACCAGCCGGGGCCCTTGCTGCGCTCGATCAGCTCCCAGGCGTGCGGGCTTACCGCAATGGGGGCCAGCCCAGGCGGACACTCTAGACACTTCTGCGTCGCGCTCACCCCAATCCCAATGCCCCAACGATCGAAATTGATCTCCGTGCCCCCGAGCGTCGAGACCATATCGGCGACCACGATCGCTCCATGGCGCTCACAGACTTGGCTTATCTCTCTAAGCGGGTTGAGCACTCCCGTGGACGTCTCGCCGTGCACCATGATGACGGCTCGAATATCTCTGTCATGCTTGAGGACTTGCTCAACGGCCTCGACATCAAGCGCACGTCCCCATGTGCTCTCCAGCACGAGCACTCGCGAAGAATACGCTCGCGCTACCGTCACCCAGCGATCCCCAAAGAACCCGTTCGTGAGCACGAGCAGCTTATGGGTATCTCCGGCGAGGCTCGCGATCGCCGCCTCCATGGCAGCACTACCTGGTCCGGGCATGAGAAAGATGCTTGCTTCTTGAGCCTGCCACACACGCTGTAACAGCTTGATTGTCTCAGTGTAGAGTTCGACCCACTCAGGCCCATAGTGGGCAAGGAGCGGCGCGCTCATGAATGATAGGACTTCGGGTTCAAGATCAATGGGTCCGGGAATGCGCAATCGATAGCGCTTCATAGCTCTCCTCCTCTCCAGGCTTTGGGGATCCAAGAGCTGAAGATCTCTGGGGCGCTGGTGGCGATCACGCGTGCCAACTCCTTAGGGTTGTGCTTGACTGTTGGGGCCTGGGCGGCTGAGGGCCAGCGCGGCAGCGGCACGATCTCCAGGAGATCAGCCCGCACGACTCGCAGGCCCCACTCGTTGGGCTCCGCCAAATCATCCGCTACGGGGACAGAGCCCTCTTGGGCATACTGAGTAAGCAGCTCCCCTGGGACGGCCTGCTTGTTGAGAATGACGATGTCAAGGGTATGAATATCCAGATAGTCACTGAGGGCCTTGAGATGATCTCGGGCTGTAAACCCATCGGTCTCGCCGGGCTGGGTCATGAGGTTCATAATATAGATTTTTTGAGCAGGAGAGCGCTCGACGGCCTCGCGCACCCCCGCGACGAGCAAATTGGGGATGACGCTCGTGAAGAGGCTCCCTGGGCCCAAGATGATGAGATCAGCTTGAGAGATCTCTTCTAAGACCTTCGGGTAAGCGGGCACGGACGCTTTCGAGAGCCGCATGCGCTTGATGCGTCCTTGGGATTTGGGGATTTGGCTCTCCCCCCACACAGTGCGTCCATCCCACAGCTCGGCGACGAGCTCTGCCTGCTCGAGCGTCGTCGGTAGGACCTGCCCCCGTGTATTGAGCAGTGTGCTCATCTCTTCAATGGCGCGATCGAAGCTGCCCGTCATCTCTTGGAGCCCCGCGATCACTAAGTTTCCCAAGGAGTGCCCCGCAAGAGCCCCCGACTGAAAGCGATGATTGAAGAGCTGCGAGATCTGGGACTCGTCCTCAGCGAGAGCGATGAGACAGTTGCGAATATCCCCCGGGGGTAAGATATTCAGCTCTTGGCGGAGCCGCCCGGAGCTGCCTCCATCGTCCATGACGGTGACGACGGCGGTGACGTTGGACGTCAGCATCTTGAGCCCGCGCAACAGTGACGACAATCCCGTCCCCCCGCCGATCGCCACAATCCGCGGCCCACGACTTAAGAGTCTCTTTTCAAAGAGCATCTCGCCGATACGACCCTCAGCCGGCGCGGCGATCGCGCGCACGATCGAGCGACTGATGCGCTGCACCCCAAGGAGCACCCCTGCTATCCCAAATCCCACAAGACCAAGCCCAAGGACCACCGTCGAGAACGCCGAAGGCGCCACGATATTATAAACTGCCCGCACGAGATTCTGCCCCACGAGCACGAAGAACCCCAAGATAAAGAGCGCCAACGAGAAGAGCACGAGTGCCAGCCAGCGCTTCACTCCGATCCCGGGATGGAGCCAGTGTACCAGACGGACCATGGGTGTGGTCATAGTCATCGGCCTCCTCTGCGCGTGATGCGCTGAATTTTCTCGCGTCCCCCAAGAAGCGCTTCCAGCTGCGCAAGCAGAGCTTTCGTAAGCCCCACGTGTACCCCAAGACGCACGATGACGGGCTCGTCCCCTGTCAGATGGACATAGACCGGCGAAACCCCCGGCGAGGCTTCGAAAATTTCTTTGAGCTTGTGCGCGAACGCCTCGGTGACCGCTTCCGCATCAATAGATATATGAAGTTCTACGGCGCGCTCCGCTTCTTCGAGCGATAAGAACTCCTCGGCAACAATCTGCACCCCGTTGGCACGGCGATCGGTGCGCCCGCGCACCCACACAAGCTGATCTTCTTTCAGAAGTTTTTTGGCGCGCTCGTAGATCTCGGGGAAGAGCGTGACTTCGACCTGTCCGGAGAGATCTTCTATGCGCACGAAGGCCATGCGCTTGCCGGTGTTGGTCGTGATCACGCGCAGCGAGTCGATCCGCCCACCGACGGAAAGCTCCTTCCCTTCGGGGTAGTCTGCCAGATCCTGCACGGTGCACGTGCGCAGGAGAGCCAATCGCTCTTCGAGGGGCTCCAAGGGATGCCCGCTCACGTACAACCCCAAGAGCTCCTTCTCGAAGCGCAAGAGCTCCGATTTGGCAAACTCGTCGTGCCCGTCGGGGGCTTTGAGCAAGGGAGTTGTGGGATCATCGGCGAAGAACGACTTTTGGCCGCTCTTGCGCTCTTGCTGGGCTTGCGCGGCCAGGGCTAAGCCCGCCTCAATCTGGGCTAAGAGCCCCTTGCGCGTCCCAAATCTATCGGATGCTCCGCACTTAATCAGACTCTCTAACACCTCGCGATTGAGGGCATCGCTAGCGACGCGCCGACAAAAATCCGCGAAGTTGCGGAACGGCCCGCCGCGCTGCCGCGCCGCTAAGATCGCTTGCACGGTCGCGCTCCCCACGTTCTTGATCGCCCCTAGCCCAAAGCGAATCTGCTTGTTCGGCAGCGGGGTGAAGTCCGCCTCGCTCTCGTTGATGTCTGGGGGCAGGACGGTGATGCCCAGCTCGCGGCACTCTTGAATATATTCGGCGATCTTCTCGGTGTTGCCAGAGACGCTCGTCAGGAGCGCGGCCAAGTAGCACGTGGGGTATTTCACTTTGAGATAAGCCGTCCAGTACGAGATGAGCGCGTAGGCCGTGGAGTGCGCCTTGACGAACCCATAGCGCGCGAATTTTTCAATATCCGCGAAGAGCTCTTCGGCTCTGTCGCGAGCGATCCCGTTCTGCACACACCCTTCGATGAAGCGCGCCCGCATCTTCTCCATCACGTCTCTCTTCTTCTTCCCCACGGCAACGCGCAGAATATCCGCCTCCGCAAGGCTGAACCGAGCGAGCGTGCGCGCCATCATCAGCAGCTGATCTTGATAGATGGGCAGCCCGTACGTCTCTTTCAGGACTGGCTCAAGATCGGGATGGGGGTAGGTGACGGGCTGGCGCCCGTGCTTGCGCTCGATGTAGTCGTTGGCCATGCCGCTCTCTAGTGGCCCAGGCCGATAGAGCGCCAAGATCGCGATCAGATCCCTAAATTCTGTAGGCTGCAAGCGCTGCACCAGCGCAGTGATCCCTGAGCCTTCAAGCTGAAAGACCCCCGTGGTGCGCCCTTGCTGGAGCATCGCATAGACTTCGGGATCGTCGAGGGGGATCTTGTGGAGAATGATCTCCTCGCCGGTGAGCTTCTTGACGGCTTTGATCGTATCGTCAACAGCTGTGAGATTGCGCAACCCAAGGAAGTCTATCTTGAGCAGCCCGATCGCCTCGAGATCTTTCATATTGTATTGGGTGCGCACGGAGCCGTCGCTGAGGCGCAGAAGCGGAGCAAAATCTGTCACATCCCCAGGGGTGATGACGACCCCAGCGGCATGAGTCGCGGCATTGCGCGCCAATCCTTCGAGCTTGCGCGCGATCGTGATAAGCTTTTGGACTTGGGGATCGGTCTCATAGCGGCGGCGCAGCTCGCTCACGCCTTCGAGAGCTTCGTCGAGCGTCGCTCCGAAGGGGATGAGCTTGGCGATCTTATCCGCGTCGGTGTATGAAAATCCCAGAACGCGCGCGACGTCGCGCACCACGCTGCGGGCCTTCATCTTGTCGAACGTGACGATCTGAGCGACCCGCTCGCGGCCATACTTCTCCTCGACGTAGCGGATGACCTCGTCGCGACGACGCATGCAGAAATCAATATCAATGTCGGGGAGGCTGACGCGCGCCGGATTGAGAAAGCGCTCAAAGATTAGACCATACGTAAGGGGGTTCACATCAGTGATGCCCAGACAGTAACAGACCAAGCTCCCCGCGGCTGAGCCCCGCCCCGGTCCCACCGGGATATTCTGACTCTTGGCGAACTTCACGAAGTCCTGCACGATGAGAAAGTACCCCGAATAGCCCATCTGGGCGATCACCGAGAGCTCATACTCGAGGCGCTCGGTGACTTCTGAGGGGAGTTCCCCAAAGCGCGCCCGCGCGCCCTCATAGACTAACGCCCGAAGATATTCGTGCGCGTCGCTATAGCCCGGAGGAAGAGCAAACGTCGGCAGATGGGCTTTCGAGAAATCTAGCTGAAGCTCACACTGCTCAGCGATGCGCACCGTGTTCTCGAGGGCTTCCGGCCAGCGGGCAAAGAGCGGCGCGAGCTCATCGTAACTCTTAAAATAGTACTCTTCGCCCTCATAGGAGCGACGGTCTTCGTCGGCGAGCGTCTTTTCCCCTTGAATATTTAGCAAGACGTCGTGGGCTTCTCGATCTTCGCGAGAAAGATAGTGCACGTCATTGGTGGCGACGATGGGCGCGCCCAGGCGACGCGCGATCTCGACGAGTTGTTCGTTTCTGGCTTCGTCTTCAGGTTGGCCGTGATTCTGAAGTTCGATATAGAAATTCTCTGGGCTGACAAGGGAGCGAAATTCTTGGGCGACTTCGAGAGCGCTCTCAAACTTATTCTGTCCCAAGAGCCGGCAGATCTCGCTGCTGCGACACCCTGAGAGAATAATCAGCCCTTGGCTGTAGCGTCGCAAGAGTTCTTTGTCTACTCTCGGTTTATAATAGAACCCCTCGAGATACCCGAGGCTCGTCAGCTTCACCAAGTTGCGATAGCCTGTCTCGTTGCGGGCGAGCACCGTTAAGTGATAGTATTTCGCCCCGTCTTCTTTGGACTTGGTGTGTCGACTCTTGGGGGCGACGTAGAGCTCGCACCCGATGATGGGCTTGATCCCGTGCTCGTGAGCGCATTTATAGAATTCAATAGCTCCACAGAGGTTGCCATGATCAGTGAGCGCCAGCGCGGGCATCTTCTGCTCCACACACTTTCTTACTAAATCCTCGATGCGGCACATCGCATCGAGCAAGCTATACTCAGAGTGTGCGTGCAGATGCACAAATGGGCTCATCGCTCTGACTCACCGTCTTCGATCAAGATGTACAGCTCTTCGCCGGGCTTGACCATGCCCAGCTCCTTGCGCGCAAAATATTCGACGAGTTTAAGATTACTGATGGCCCGGAGGCGCTCGGAGAGGCTCTCGATCTCTTTTTGAATCTGAGCTTTTTCGGATTCGAGCTGCCTCAGCTCGCGCCGCAGATGGCGAATCTCTAGAGTCCTCCACGTAAACACCCCGATGAGCGCCCCAATGAGTAGTAGAGCTACGACGCGCTTCATGGGAGCCTCCCCGCAAAGGGCCGCGCCAGAGGGAGCTGGTAGCGCTCTTCCAAGCGCAATAATTGATTATACTTAGCGGTGCGCTCCCCGCGGCTGACCGAGCCGGCCTTGATCTGTCCTGCCCCTGTGCCCACTGCTAAATCAGCGATGAACGTATCTTCGGTCTCCCCCGATCGGTGAGATATGATCGTGGCATAACCTCCTTGGCGCGCTAGCTCTAAGGTGCGCAGCGTCTCGGTAAGTGTGCCAATCTGATTGGGCTTGATGAGAACGGCGTTGGCAATCCCTTGGCGAATGCCCTCGCGGACGAGCAAGGGATTGGTCACGAAGATATCATCACCGACGAGTTGGACACGCTTCCCAAGACGCTCCGTGAGCTCTTGCCAACCGGCCCAGTCGTCCTCGGCCAGGCCGTCTTCTATCGAGATGATGGGATATTTGTCGAGCCACTCTTCGTAGAGATCAATCAACTCACTGGAGCTGAGCGCAAGATGCTCAATGCGATAGTGCCCTTCAGAGTAGAATGTGCTCGCCGCAGAGTCGATGGCAAGAGCGATATCCCGTCCGGGCCGGTAGCCCGCCTCGGCGATCGCCTCGAGAAGCACGCGCAAGGCGTCTTCGTTCTTTTGCAGCTGTGGGGCAAAGCCCCCTTCGTCGCCCACGGCTGTGCTGAGCCCGCGATTCTTAAGAATTCTCTTGAGGGCATGGAACGTCTCCGCAATAGCGCGCAGCGCCTCATGGAACGCGCTGAACCCCACGGGGACGAGCATGAACTCTTGAACCTCCAGCGCATTGTCCGCGTGCACCCCGCCATTGATGACGTTGACCAGCGGGATGGGAAGCGCTGCGCTGTCGCCAAAGTACTGAAAGAGGGGCTTGTGGAGGGCGGCGGCGACCGCGCGCGCGTACGCCAACGACACCCCTAAGATCGCATTGGCGCCAAGGCGGCTCTTGTTGGGAGTGCCGTCCAGTTCGATGAGCAGACGATCGAGCTCGTCTTGGGAGGAGAACTGGCGCCCCAGCAGCGCGGGCCCGATCTTCTCTGTGATATTGCGTACGGCTTTGAGGACGCCCTTGCCCCCGTAGCGTTGGTCGCCGTCGCGCAGCTCCAGGGCTTCTTTCGAGCCCGTCGAAGCCCCTGAGGGAACGGCGGCCCGGCCACAGGCCCCGTTCTCCAACTCCAGCTCGACTTCGAGCGTGGGATTGCCGCGCGAGTCTAAGATCTCGCGCGCGTGCAGCGCGCGGATTCTCATAACTTCAGTATAGCCGACAGGCAGGCGTCTGAGCAAGCCCCGCGGTCACTCGTGGAACTCCAGCAGGTCGCCGTCGCGCACGATATAGTTTCGTTCGACGCGCTGGCCGGGAAACTCCGACGAACCCCACACCCGCGCGTAGGCGAATCTTTCGGCTAACTCTTTGTGGATGGCGCGGGCGACGTCGGTGACGGTGCTCCCTGCGGGCAAGACATAGGGGAGATCTCGCTTGATGGGTTGGCCGGGCTTCTTCGTGTAGACTCGCACGATATTGAGCCCCTCAAAGAACGCGCGCCCCAGCTCCCCCAGCCCTTCGGCAGAGACCGCCGAGACGGCCACCACGCGAAACTGAGAGTCTATCAGAGAGCGCAGCTCTTGAAGGTGCTCGGCAGCGCTGGGAAGGTCGCTCTTGGTGCCGATGACCAGGGCGGGCTTGACCGTGGCGGGGCCCTCGCGCTCGCGCGATTGATGATGAACTAAGCGAATGCGGGCTTGCTCCAGCCACCCCAAGGCCGCAAAGAGATCTTCCGCAGGGGTCTCGGAAGAGAGATCGATCAGAAGCGCGACGAGATCGCACTGTCGAATGAGACTATAGACCCACGGCTCGGTGAACTCTGACAGCGGCGGCAGGTCAATGAGCTGAAACTGAATATCTTCAAAGGGCATCATGCCCACGGTGGGGCGGAAGGTCGAGAAGGGGTACTCGGCGATCTCGGGCTTGGCGTTGGTGACTGCAGCTAAGAGGGAAGATTTTCCGCAGTTGGGCAGCCCCACAAGCGTGATCTGTCCTGCGCCCTCGCGCCCGATGTGATCGTAGCCCGCGCCGCGAGAGCCCTTCTGTTTTTTCTGTTGTTGTTGGATCTCCTCTTGGAGCTTGGCCCACTTGCGCTTGAGCTCGACGCGGAGCTTCTCTGTGCCCTTATGCTTGGGCACGAGGGCCATCAGCTCTCGGAGGATCTCGAGCTTCTCTTGAGGGCTTTTCGCCGCGCGGAAGCGCAGCTCCGCTTCGATATACTCTGGAGGCAGATTTGCCGGCATCGCCACCAGACTCCGTCTGGGACTGTACGCCTTCGCCGGCCAATGGCCGGCCAGGCTTCGCCTGGACAAGCTTCGCTTGACGTTCATCGTGCCGCCGCAGGCGGCACGGCGAACGGTCCAGGCGAAGCCTGGTCAAGCGAAGCTTGTTATGGCTCGACTTCGTAGGGGAGGAGGGCCATCTTGCGTGCGCGCTTGACTTCCCGAGAGAGCTGCCGTTGGTGTTTAGCGCACAGGCGCGTGGCCCGCCGGGGAAGGATCTTCCCCAATTTATTCATATAGCGCTTGAGCTCCTCGGGTTGCTTGTACGTGAGCTCAAGGCCGTGCTCGCACAGCTTGCACTCGGTGCGGCTCTTGACACGGCTGCGTGGCGCTTCCTTCCTGGTTGAGGTCGTTCTATTCATAGCAGCTTAAAACGGGACTTCTTCCTCTCCTTCTTCGGGTGAGATCTCTTTGGTGGTGCTCGTAGGTGCTTCGGCTTCGTCACGTCGGCTGTCTAAGAACTGCACGTTGCGCGCGACGACTTCCGCGACCTTGCGGCGCTCCCCCTCTTCTGTCTGGTATGTCTCAATGCGCAGGCGCCCTTCCACGGCGACGAGTCGCCCTTTGGCCAAGAAATTGGCACACGTTTCTGCTTGCTGGCCCCAGACGACGATCGGCACAAACGTCGTCTCTTCTTGCAGATTGCCGTCGCGGTCACGCCATCGGCGGTTCACCGCGATAGAGAACCGTGCTCGCGCCATCCCATTTGGGGTGTAGCGCAGCTCCGGGTCATCCGTGAGATTGCCGATCAAGACGACGTGATTGAGGCTAGGCATCGTGACGCACGATCTGATACCGCAAGATGTTCTCGTCGAGCTTGAAGCGCTCGTCGATCTTCTTGAGCTGATCCGTTGTCGCCGTGAACTCCATCAAGACATAGTAGCCCTTATCAAACTTCTTTATGGGGTAGGCAAAGAGGCGTGTGCCCCACTCGTCGAGCTTCACGAACTGCCCCCCACTCTTGTTGACGGCCTCCTGGAACTTCGTGAGCGTCTGCTCGAGTTGGGCTTTATCTAAATCCGGTCGCACAATATATAGGACTTCGTATGAGCGTGTCGCAGCCACAACGTCCTCCGTTAGGTATCCCCTAGGTGCTTGAGTATAGCAGACGTATCAGTCGCTGTCAACCGCTCCATAAGCTCTGCCATCTGGGCGAACGCCTCTGGATCGAGCGAGGCCCCGCCCACAAGCGCCCCGTCTATGTTGGGCTGCCGTAGGAAACCCTCAAGGTTGGCAGGGGTGACGCTGCCCCCATAGAGAATCCGAATCTTTTGTGCGATCTCTGCTGAGAAAAGCTCTGCTAGCACCTCGCGAATGAAGAGCGCGCTCGCCTCGGCTTCGTGAGGATCAGCGGTGACTCCCGTCCCGATGGCCCACACGGGTTCATAAGCGATCACCAGCCAGGCTTCGCCTGGACCGTTCGTCTTGCCGCCTTCGGCGGCAAGGCGTACAGTCCAGACGAAGTCTGGGGCGAAGCCTGGGAGCGCTCCGCGAATCTGAGCCTCGAGCACTTGCTGAGTCCTGCCGGCGCGGCGCTCCTCGAGCGTCTCGCCCACACAGAGAATGGGGATGATCTGGGCGTCCAGGGCAGCTCTCAGCTTTTTATTGATAATTTCATCTGTTTCGCCGAAGAGCCGCCGGCGCTCCGAGTGCCCCACGATCACATACTGACAGCCCACGTCTTTCAGCATAACGGGCGAGATCTCGCCCGTGAACGCCCCCTGGCGCTCATAGAAGAGATTCTGCGCA
>JAPWVB010000040.1 GCA_028275205.1 Candidatus Acetothermia bacterium | reverse complement strand
CGCTGACCTACCCCCTTCCCTAAAGGGAAGGGGAGCCCCCCTCCCTCTTTAGGGGAGGGGCCGGGGGAGAGGTCACTTCCGCCGCTGCTCGTCCTTCCACCACAGCGTGTCGGCCAAGGCCAACACGCCCCAGTTGGGCTTGAAATTCTCGTTGTTGCCCAGGCCGGCCTTGCTTGCGTAGAGGAACTGCTGATTGACTAGATAGATATAGGGCAAGTTCTCCGAGACGATCTGCTGGAACTCTTTGTAGATGCGCTTGACTTCTTCGTCATCGAACGTGGTCGCCCCAAGGTCGAAGAGCTCGTCCACGCGCTTCTCCCACGCTGGAGGGTTGTCTTTAGACGAGTAGCGCCAGAAGTGCAACCGCCCGTTGGTCTTCCAGACGTTGGAGCCGTTGTTGGGCTCGGGGCTGCCCGTCAGCCCGAGGACCATCGCTTCGAAGGTGCTCGTCGTCAATTGATTGACCAAAGCGTTGAAGTCCACCGGGCGAGCGTTGGCCTTCACCCCGATCTTGGCGAAGTCGTTCACTAAGAGCGAGACGATCTTCTCGCGGATCTGGTTGCCGGAGTTTGTGGCAAGCGTAAACTCCAGCTCGCGGTCTTTCTCAGGGCCGAAGGGGGTTAAGTCCGTGGGGCGATCCTCGGGGTTGGCGAAGTTCTTTAAGAACTCATCGGTGATGTTGCGCACTCCATCGCCGTCAATATCTTTAAGACCAATCTCGTCGAGCAGTTGCGCCGCCCTCTGCAAGCTGTACTCGTACTTGGTGAACGACTCGCTCTTGTCATAGTAGGGCGAGGGGATGCTGACGGGGCTCCACTGGGGGATCGCTAGCCCATTATAGATGTTCTCAATGATCGACTCTTTGTCAATAGCATGGGCCATAGCCCGCCGGAACTGCACGCTGCGGAAGACCGCTTGCAACGCTTTATAGAAGGGCTTATTGGGGTCAACTTTCTCCACGTCTTGATTGAACGCGAGATACGTCTCCCCAAAGGTTGGGCCATCTTTGAGGAGCTTCCAATTGTTGACGGTGTTGAAGCAGATCGTGAGGTCTTGCGATCGCTGCACGCAGTCTTTTTGGAGATCTTTGACGCCCTCCATCAGCAGGGGCCAATCGGTGGGGCGGGGCGCAAAGACGTCCGTCTCTCCAGACTTGAACTTCAAGAACGCCGTGTTCAGATCGGGCACGATCAGAAAGACAAACTGATCGAAGTACGGCAGCTGCACCCCGTTGGGGTCGACCTTCCAATAGTAGGGGTTGCGCTCGAGGATGACCTGCTGGTCTACATCGTAGCGTACGAAGCGATAGGGCCCCAGGCCCACGAACTCGCTGGCGGGCGTCCCCAAGCTCCACGTATTATTGAAGAGCTCGGGCGAGACCCCGGCCCACTTGCCCGCTTCGGCTTGTTCGAGCACCTTCTGAGCGTCATCGAGCGCGCGCTGGAGCGCCTCGATGAGCTCCGCTTGCTCGTCGGGGACGGCCATCTGCAGGGCTTGCAGGGTCTCCTTGACAGCGTTGACGTGCGCTCGGACTCCTTCGAGCTCTTGGGCGTTGACGGCATCGCCCAGCGCGGAGAGCCTGCGGTCAAGCTCGGCGAGCTTCTCGGCGGAGACGCTCTGCAGGCCCTTGCGATTATCTTCGATGACTTTCTTGAGGCCCTCAAAGTATCCCTTGGCGCCGGGGTTGAGCTTGGCGACCTTGTCCGCGAGCTTATACTTGGGCAGGATATCAAACGTCAGCGACCAGAAGATGGGCCGGAAGGGCTTGGGCATGATCACTTTGACAGTATAATCATCAATCTTGACGAACTGCAACGGCTTGCCCTCGACGTAGAGCAGATCCCGGAAAGCAGAGTTCACTTCGGGGTTGAGATGGAGATCATTCGCGGTGAAGAGCACGTCATCGGCGGTGAAGCAGCACGTCCCATCGGACCAGCGCACGCCGCGCCGCAGGTGCAGCGTGAGCTCTCTCTTGTCATCGGAGATCTCCCAGGCGACGGCCAAGCCCGGCGCGGGAGTATAGTCCTCCCAGCGAGTCTCGATGAGCGACGCGTGCATCAAGCCCGTAATATCCGTGGAGCTTGTCTCTTGAGCGACGACAGGGTTGAGAGTCTTGGGCCCGCTGATGGCGCTGATGACGATCTTGCCGCCGGGGACGCCCGGCTCGGCCAGGCCTTCAGGCGCGCTGACGACCTTCGCGTCCTCGGGGACGACCCCGCCGCGGGAGGGTTGCGGCTCGATCACTGTGATATTTATCTTCTGTCCAGCGATCTCAACGGTCTTTGGGCCGCTGCTCGCAAAGCCCTGAACCTGAAAGTGCAGGTGCTTCGTCTCGCCCGGATTAAGCTGAGCCTTCTGCGAGCCCAGACGCTCTCCCTCAAGAAGAAGCGCAATATCTTCAGTAACTTCGCTTGTGCTTGGGTTGTGCAGATAGATGTTGAACGCGACCGTGCCCTCTCGCAGAACGATACGATTCGTTGGGAAGACTTCTAGGCGAGTGACCGAGAGCGCTCCGATCTGCCCTATTGTCTCTTGAGACTCTTTGGGCTGCTCGACCTTCACGGAAGGGGGCTGCTCCGGCTGCTTGGGCTCTTCGATCTTGGGAGGCTGCTCTCCCGACTCTGGAGGCTTCACCCCAGGCGGCACCCCTTGGCAACTGACAAGTAACCCAACCCCGATGAGCATCACACACGCCAAAAGACTCTTTCTCATGGTCTCGTCTCCTTTGATTTAATTATAGCTGATATCAGCGGCGGCGCCCATACTGGGCGATGCCGATCAGGCCCATGACCAAGCCCACAAGCGATGCCCCATAGGAGAAGAAGCTCAGCGCAAAGCTCGGCTCTATAAGTCTTATCACCATCAAGAAGGGCAACACTGCCCCCAGCACTAACAGAACTCCGGCGATCACGATGAGCTGCAAGGGCGTGAACCGTCTCATCAGCGATAGAGCCAGCACTCGACGAAGTGTCCCGCGGAGGGCTCGAACTCCGGGGGAACTTCTTTATCACAGAGCCCAGCTATGAACGCCGGGCAGCGCGGGTGAAACCGGCAGCCCGACGGCGGGTTCACTAAGCTGGGCGGCTCCCCTGGAGGGATCTTCTTGAACGTCTGGGCGTTCGCCGGATCGGGATCGGGAATCGCTGCCAGCAATGCTTGGGTGTAGGGGTGTCGCGGCTCTTGGAGGAGTTTCTGCACCGGGGCTTTCTCGATGAGTTTGCCCGCGTACATCACGAAGATTCTCTCAGCGAAGTACCGCACCGTCGAGAGGTCGTGCGTAATATAAATCACACTGAGATTATGGGAGCGCTGCAACCCGCGCAGCAGTTCCAAAATCTCGACTCTGACGGAAGCATCGAGCATAGAGACCGGCTCGTCGGCCACAAGGAACTTGGGCCTCAAGATCATCGCCCGCGCGATGACCAACCGTTGCTGCTGCCCTCCAGAGAGCTGATGCGGGAATTTATAGAGAAAATCCTCGACGGGGGTGAGCTTCACTTCTTCGAGGACTTCGCGGATGCGGCGCTCCCTGTCCCCTTGAAAGTCGTTAATCACTAATGGTTCCATGAGAATGCGGTGCACGTCCATGAACGGGGGCAAGGCCCCGTAGGGGTCTTGCTGGACGTAGCCGATCTGGCGGCGGTACCAGCGCAGGTCCCCATCGAGCGGGCGCCCTTCAAAGAGCACTTGGCCCTTGGTGGGGCGGTAGAGGCCCAAGACAGTCCGAGCGAGCGTAGATTTCCCGCAGCCGCTCTCGCCTACGACGGCGATGGCCTCGCCGTGGCGCAGCTCAAAGCTGACGCCATCCACCGCGCGGACGAAGCCCGCCCGCCCAAACACCCCGCGGCGCAACTCAAAGTGCGTATGCAGATCCTTCACAGATAACAACACATCGTTCTTCATATTAGCGATAGAGCCAACATTTGACGAAGCGTCTCTCTTGAACTTCGATCATCGGCGGTTCTTGCTCGCACTGGGAGAACCGTGATGGGCATCGTTCGGCGAAGCGGCAGCCCTTAGGCGGGTTGATCAAGCTGGGTGGCCGCCCCGGAATGAAGTCGAGCGCCCGTTCCTCACGAAGTCTGGGCACACTAGCCATGAGCTTCTGCGAGTACGGATGCAGCGGGTTGGGATAGAACTGCTCGGCAGTGCCCCATTCGACGATCTGTCCGGCGTACATGATCGCCACGTGATCGGCCAGCTCGCTGGAGGTCGCAATATCGTGCGTGATGAGGATATAGCTCTTGTGCAGGTCTTTTTTGATCTGCTTGAGCACGTTCATGATATTCGCTTGGGTGAGCACATCGAGGGCCGAGGTGGGCTCATCGAGGATGATGAGATCGGGGTTGGTCACGAGGGCCATCGCGATCACGGCGCGCTGGCGCATCCCGCCGCTGAGCTCAAACGGGTAGCGGTTGAGAAAGTCAGGGGGGACGCCAACAAGCTGGATGGCCTCGCGCGCCCGCGCCCAGGCGTTCTGCTTGTCCATCCCTTGATGGATCATCAATGGCTCAGCGATCTGATCCCCGACCCTCAGTACTGGGTTGAGCGAGTTCATCGCCGCTTGAGCGACCATGGAGATCTTGGTCCAGCGCACTTCCCTGCGGAAGCGCTCCTCGCTCCAGGGCATCACGTCCACGCCGTCCAGCTCCACACGCCCGCTGTAGGTGTGGACGTTTCGCGGCAGCAAGCGCAAGATCGCCCGCGCAAGAGAGGTCTTGCCGCATCCCGACTCCCCTAAGATCGCGAGCGCTTGATTGCGCTCCAGCGCAAAGCTGATAGTATCAACGGCTTGCACGACCCCTTGCGTGGTGCGAAAGTATAATTTCAAATCTTCGACGCGCAGCAACGGGGACGCAGCCCCCAATCCCACGCTCGCTCGACTTTGTACTTCAGCTTTCTCTCTCATAATTCCCTCAATCTGGGGTTGAAGATGCGATCCAACGCAAACCCTAGCAGCGAGAACCCAAGCGCCGTAAACATTAGTAATACTGAGGGGCTGAGCACCCAGTAGTAATAGCCTTTGTAGAGCGCACCGTTGCTCTGGGCGTCGTTGAGGATCTTGCCCCAGGTGGGCAGCACCGGGTCGCCCAGGCCTAAGAGCCCCAACGATGCCTCTAGGAAGACCAAGCCTGGGATGAGCGTGACAAACCCCGGCACCAAGATGGGGATGATCCGCGGGGCCATGTAGCGCACGATGATGCGCAGATCGCTCGCCCCATAGGCCCGCGCCGCTTCTATGTACGGCGACTCTTTGATCTGCAAGAAGATCGCGCGGTAGACCTTGATCCCCGCGGTGAAGATCGACAGCAGCGTAATCGCGATCATCATCACCCAGATGCTGCGAGAGTAGAACGTCCCGATAATAATCAAGATGGGTAGGTAGGGCAAGATAATATTCACCTCGGTGATGCGTTGGATGAGCGCGTCTATCCATCGGCCGTACCATGCCCCAATGGCAGCGATGATCAGCGTGGTGAGGCTCGTCCCCACGGCGACGATAAACCCGAACGCCAAGGCCACGGGCGCTCCCCACAGCAGCGCGACCATGAGGTCGCGTCGCTTGTGATCCGTGCCCGCCAGACCATAGACCTTGCCGTAGACCACGAGCTTAGCGTCTATATCAGCGTTCTCTTCAAAGAGCGTCCCGATGATCTGCAGTTCATAGCGCCCCTTGAGTGGAACTTGAGGAGCTGTTGGAGAGACAAAGAGCCCAACTTCTGGAGGCCGATTTCCCAAGCGGCGTTCGAGCCGCGTGTCCTGAGAGATGCTGTAGCGATCGCTTGCGGTCAGCTTGCGCTCCCCAAGAGAGATCTCGCGCCCATCGGGGGTGCGCCAGCTCACACGAGCATAGGGCAATAGCTCTCTGTATTGAGCTTGGAAGAAAAGAGTCAGCTCACTGGGGAAGTCATCGTAAGAGTAATCAAACGCGAGCGAGATCGTGACGGTCTTGTTCGCGCGAGTCTTCTTGACCGTTTGGGAGGGGCGGAGCGTGCTGAGAACGATCGTCTCTGGGAGTTTTTTCGCGGAGAAGAGATTGAGCCAGGCGGGCCGGGCGTAGCGCGGGCTCTCTTGCCAGATATCCTCGCCGCCGCGCCAGAGCCGGATCGCCTCATCGTAGGGGATAATAAAGACAGCGGCGATTGCTAGGGCGATCAGCCCAGCGATAATCACCAAGCCCACCAGCGCCGAGGGGTATCTTCGGATCTGCCGCAGTCCTGTGCGAATGGCGCTCACGCCACACCGCCCTCCGCCCCCACTTTGACCCGGGGGTCTACCAACGCATAGACAATATCGAGCAAGAAGACCGTGAGCGCCAGCAGATACGCATAGATCACAGTCGAGGCGATGATGACCGGGGTATCATAGAGCCCGATCGCTTGGTAGGTGAGCCGACCGATCCCCGGCCAGTTGAAGACTGTCTCTAAGATGATCGCCCCGCCCCACAGCCCGATGAGCAAGAACGCAAACTGGGTGATGATCGTTGGGAGCGTCGGGCGGAGAATATAGCGCCGCTCGATCATCCCTGAGGGCAACCCCTTGGCGCGCGCCATCTCCACGTAATCTTCGCTCGCAAAGATCAGAAAGAACGTGCGTCGGGAGTAGATTGCAAGAAAGAGCGAACTGAGCCATAGGGCCAAGGTGGGCAAGATCATATGCTTGAGGACGCTCAGGGCGTATGGGAGCGTCTCTTTGGGTGGCGGAGCCTCGACCATGCCCCCAAAGGGCAAGATCTTCAAGAGCGACGCGAAGATCAAGATGAGAAAGATCCCGTAGAACCAAGCGGGCGCAGCTGAGGTCGGCGTGAGCGCGATCACGAACTTATCCCAAAATCCCCCGTAGCGCCGCGAGAGCCACAGCCCCGCAAAGAGCGAGAAGAAGAAGAGCAAGAGATTGGCCGTGCCAAAGAGCAGGAGCGTCGCAGGCAGACGCTCTAACAGAATTAGTCGCACCTGGCGCGACCCGGAGTCGCTGGAGAGCTGCTCGGCGCGCCCCAGATTGAGCGTGAGCGCGTCCCACAGATACGAGAAGCTGCGCACGATGAAGGGCTTATCCAATCCTAAGCGCTTATATTCGAGCTCTTTGCGCTGATCAATGATGCGGCGCAGCTCGCTTGGAGGAAGCCCTTGCAGGGAGCGATCCCCCAAGACCGAAGCTCCTATGGCCTCGTCAATCTGGGCCTTACGGATCTGGTCTACGTAGCCGCCCATGTTGGCGATCAATATAGCCAAATAGACCCCGACGACGACCGTGAGCGCCAGGGCGACCACACGATAGACCGTGTATGTCACGACTCTTCTGATGGTCTCGGTCATATTTACAGACCTAACCCCCGGCCCCCTTCCCGGCGCGGGAAGGGGGAAGCTCCCCTCTCCGTGTCGGGGAGGGGCTGGGGGAGGGGTCTCCCCTACTGCACCGTGACGAACGTCGTCTCGTCTGTCGAGGGGATGCTGACCAACTTCGAGACAACGATCACTTCAAGGCGATTGCCCCCAGCGGCAAGCTGGGCCGTCTGCTCCGGGCTCAGCGCGACGCGCCACAGCCCGTCTTGGACGGCTTGAGCTTCGCCTACGAGAGCGAGCTGGCCTTGCGCATCAAAGACCAAGAACTTCACAAAGTCTATATCTTTGACGGCGTAGGGCTCGCCCTTGAACGTCACCTCGACATCGAAAGTTGCTGATCTCCCGATCTGGACTTGCATCGGCCCGGTGACGTCCACTTCCGCGATGCGCGCCTCGCTGAAGCGCAGCCATTTGTCCGGGCGATCGGGGAAGTCCGCAAATCTCTTAATGACGATATTCTTCTCCACGGGGTAGACGGAGTCGAGGTAGAACGGCCCCTGACCGATCCAGAAGTGCTTATGAGCATTGTACCATTCGCCCAGAAGCCGATAGCGCTCTTTGGCTTCCTCGGGGGTGATGTACTCTTTGAGCACGCTCTCATAGGGGATGAAGCCCTGCTCGAAAGCTTGGGCGCGATATTTCTCTAAGATCGCCAGCGTCGGCCCGGCGATGTAGCTCGCTCGCTCGACTTTCAGTTTGTCTGCTTTCGCTGCCGAGAACGCTAGCTCTTTGTTCTGCTCCCCTAAGATCCCAATAGCAAGTGCTTGCAGGGGCGTCGAACTAAAGAGATAATCTGCGCGCGAGCTGGCAATCCACTCGGCGTCGGGGTAGAAGAGATCGCTGTAGACTTCAACGACTAGGGGGTCTTTCTGCACGATCTTCAGCCCGCGGAAGTGCTGCATGAACGACTCGAATGACGAAACAGCCGCTTCGTCGTAGATGGGGCTTTCGGGCTTGGCCCGCTCAAACGTTAAGATGAAACCGAGCACGAAGTCTGCCAGAGAGACCCTTGAGCCGTCGTGCCACTTCATCTTGAAGAGATCTTCAGAGTAATAGACGACGCTCTTGGTCTTGGCCGTGACCCCTTGGGGGTACTTCTCGGCGACGGTGATAAAGCGCTGCTTGACCGGGTCCCAGTCGGCCCAAGCGTCTTCGGGGACTTTGATCTCCGGGAGGAATGTGAGCGTGACCCAGTCGAGGGTCTTCGTGACGGGGATGCCCTCTTGGACGTAGACGTCTACGGACTTGACGCGCTGGGGCCAGTAGAGCCCGTTGAAGGGATCGGGCAGGGTCGCGGAATCGATCGTCGCGCGGATGACCATCGTATCGAAGATCCAGTTAGTGCCAGCGACGGGGTTCCACGGCTCGGTCATCAGGCTGGGCACGCCCCAGACAAGTCGCTCAGCTTGGCGGCCTTCCACCCGTAGCGTGAGCGGCCACAGCGCCGAACCAGACATCCCCCCGGCTAAGTCTGACGCTAAGCGCACCTCGGCGCGTCGCGCCCAGGTGTCAATCTGATCTACGAGCCAGACCCGTACCGAATCTTTCATCGCCAGGCGAAGGGCTTTCTCCATCAGCTCTTGGCGCTCCTCGATGGTCTTATAATCGCGGCGCCCCAGACGATCGGAGACTTTGTCGAACTCCGGGTCAGGGGTGTATGCCTGCCAGAGGGGATCGGGCCGTCCCCGACGGGTGTAATAGAAGTCGAAGTTGCCCGCGAGATCGCGACTGATGACTGTGGAGACCCAGCCGGCCGTGTAGAGGTGCCACTTGCCGTCAGCGGGATCGCTGCCGATCCAGATGGGCGAGGCTTCCGCGGCCGTCTTGTACTGACGGTCTACGGTGAATCCTAAGTTCTCCAAGAGTGTGGCGACGTAGTCACCCACCTCGCGGCGCTTGTCCTCCACACGGATGATGAAGATGAGCTTCACCGGCTCGTTGTTGTAGTACCATCTGTTATTTCTGAGCTCCGCGCCGAGCTTCTGCATCTCTTGAGTGATCACGGCCTTGGCTTTTTCGGGATTTGGGGCGTAGTACGCTTCGAGCGCCTTGGCGACATGGGCGAGCCGCGCATAATCGGGGAAGACTGTATTGATGGGCAAATATCTGGGCACGGCCAGGCCGCCGTAGATCTCTTGGGCGATGTAGTTTCGATCCACAAGCCAGTTCATGGCCTCGCGGATCGCCGGCACGGAGAACGGGTTGAGCGCGCCGGTCTTGAACGTCGGCCCCACGGGGTTGAGCGTCAGCTCCGCTGAGCCCCCGTAGGACGTCTCATACCCCAACGCGGGATTAGTTTTCACCTTGCGGGCCAGTTCTGGGTCGCGAATCCCAAACGCATAGAGGTCCATCTGGCCCGCTGTGAGCATATCTATGACTTTCGCCTGATCGGGCTCCTGGACGAAGACGACTTCGTTGATCAGCCCTGGGGTGGGCTGGACGTGGGTCTCTTCTGGGGGCGGGGGAGTTTCGGGCTGTGTGGGGGTGAGCGTCTCCGTCGGTGGCGTTGGCGGTGTGGGCTGCGTGGGCGGTGGCTGTTCGAGCGGTGGTTGCGGCGTCGGTGGTGGTGGCTGTTCTGATGGTGGCTGCTGGGTCACTTGTGGTGGTGACGGTTGTGGTCGCTGCCACGGCTGGGCAATCAGCAGAATCGCTATCCCGATGACAACTAAGACCCCAATAGTGAGCCAGATCCGACCTTTCTCA
>JAPWVB010000115.1 GCA_028275205.1 Candidatus Acetothermia bacterium | reverse complement strand
GTAGACGAAGCCGTGAGCATCTACGGCGATCCCCCTAGGGGCTTGGAATTGCCCCTCGCGATCCCCTGGAGACCCCCATTGCCCCAGATACGACCCATCAGCCATAAATTTCTGAACTCTTCCGTTGCCGGTGTCGAGCACATAGACGATCCCTTGGTTGCTCACGGCAATATCGTTGGGGGAGTTAAACTGTGCCTCGGCTTGGCCAAACATCCCCCAGCGCGCGATCAAGACGCCCGTCGAGCTGAATTTCTGAATTCGGTTATTGACTTTATCGGCGACGTAGACGTTGCCCGCCGGGTCAGTCGCGACCCCTGTGGGAAAACTGAATTGCCCTTCGCCCGTCCCTAGGCTGCCCCACTTTGTTATAAAAGCCCCGTTCTCCGTGAATTTCTGGATTCGTTGATTCCCCGCGTCGGCGACGTAGACGTTGCCCTGATAATCTACAGCGATCCCCAGTGGCCCGGTGAACTGGCCGTTGCCGCTGCCGCGTCCACCCCACTGGGCGAGCAACTGCCCATCGCTTGTAAACTTTTGCACGCGATCCAGACCGAAATCCGTCACGTAGACGCGCCTGCGATCGTCGAGGGCAATGTGCGACACCCCGTTGAATTGGGCCTCTCCCGCCCCGCGCGTCCCCCACTTCCCCAAGACCTCAATGAGCATGACGGCCTCAAAGCTAAATTCCACAGGAATGCTCTGGTTGCCTGCTTCGTCTATTAACGTGAGGCGGAGCCGAACTCTTTGAGGGATCTTCGAGAAGACGAAGAACGGAAAGCTTCCGCTTGTTTGGCCCTTAATCTTGGGGTTGAAGCTAAACGGCGCGAAATCTACAGCTTCGACAACGTCGAAGCGCGCTTGCACGATATCGCCGTCGGCATCGCGGAAGCGCACCGCACCGAACACCTTGCTCCCATCAGCGGGGATGGTCGGCCGCAAGTCTACTCCCAAGATCTCTGGAGAGAGCGGGCTGCCCCCACCCCCTTGCAGTTGCGCGTACCCCAACACCGCGAGAACGCCCAATACGACGCCCACCCACACCCAGCGGACCAGGCCCTTCATGGCTGTGACCTCCTCCCTTCACGGCTTTATCTATAGCGCCGTGACTTTTGCCTGACAAGGGCAGCTGTCCCCTGAGCGCCGTCTTGGGCGTCTAGGGCTTCAACCCCTGAGGGAAGAGATCGCTACGATAGATGCGGAAGCTCCGCTCGCGCTCGGTCGTGTCGTTTTTGAGAGCGAGAAAGCGATCCTCAGAGAGATAGAGCTTAAGAGTGAATTGTTCATCTTTGAGGAGATACTCGTCAGCTTCTAGCGTAGAGCTGCCATCGCTGAGCTGGGCAGGGCCCATATATTCGAAGAGCACAGAAATCTCTCGATCACGCCGGTCGCCTCGTAGGCTGATCACGTTGAGCTTCTGAGCAGCCTCGCGCGTGGCCCACAGGGGCAGGATCGCATAAGAACTGAACATTCCCAACAATAAAAAAGATTCCTGCGGGAGGGCGATCTCGGCTTTTTTGTGTCCGTCGTCAACGATTGCTATCGTCGGGCCGAAGCGCGCGCTCACAGCGCGATTGCCGATGCCTGCGGGGCCCTGCAGCGCAAACTGATAGCTGAGCGGGCGACGCTGTGTTGAGAAAGTGATCACTTGGGCAAACGTTGCCTGCACAGTGAATAAAGCGATTTTGAACGACAACGTCCCCTGAGAGTGGAGGACGAGCTCACCGGAGTCGCGGCGCTCAAGCGTGTACTCTTCTGTGCTGATACGTTGGCCGCGCGCCTCGACCACGAGCGTGCCGCGATCTAGGATACCCACTCTGGGCCCATCAGGTGAGGGCAAGGGGGTGGGGACTGAGAGTTCGGGCTCTGGGGGAGAGGGCTCTTCTGGAGGCGCTGGTATCTCAGGGAGAGGAAGCGGGGGCGCTGCAGACTCTCTCGGTGTCAGAATCCACCATAGCCAGCTTGCTGTGACTATCGCAATACCCACAACGACCGCGAGGATCAGCACCGATCGCGCGCGCATAAGCTTGCTCAGTTTTACCAAAATCTCAGAGCTTTGTCCAAGGATTTGACATCGCCCTCTCTTCACTGAGTACAATACCCTGCAGCAGAATGCTATGAAAAAACTCGTATGGATTCTGGCGATTCTCGTGGTCTTCGAGAGTGGGATTGTCTGGGCGCAACCGCGCCTTGGGCCGCTCTGTGGATACACGCCACCGCGCAGCGAGTTTCGAGACTTAAAACTCTCCGCGAACTATAACGATCAGTTCGTGGACAATCGCGATAACGTCAACTCCGGGAGCTTCCGGGCTTCGTTCTCGCGACTGCTCGATGCGCCCGCGTTCGGGCTCTCCCAGCAAGCTAATCTCAAGCTCGATCTCACGAAAGACGCGCTCAGCTACCAGGCCGATGGTGCCATGAATCTCCGCACCTATCTTGAGCAGACAAATCTCTTCGGGTTTGTTGGTTTCGAAGCGCAAGGGGCGACGGCATTTGTCAGCCCTGGGGTGCGCGCGCTCGCGGGCTTAGGGTATGGGCGCTTTAAGGATGTCACGGCGCTCTCCAAAGCGCTCAAGATTCAAGAGCGTTTGCTCACTCTCAAGGCGCTCGTGGCGCCCCTGCCTGCCGCGGTGCTCTTTGAGTTGGCGGACACTATTGGGCGGCGCCTCGAGTTCCCTGATGTAGCAAGCCTCGTCCAGAGATTAGAAGAGATCATCGAAGCGACGGGCTTCGTCCCCCAAGGGCAACTGGGAGCTGTCGCGCTCCTGCGCATCGAGGAGATTCTCAACGAAACTGCTGACGAGAAGCTGTGCGGCTGGGAATTGCGTGTAGGGATGGGCTATGAGCTGCTTGATCCACACGGGGGAACTCGTGATTGGCTCACGCTGGCGTCGTTTGAGTACGCGCTCGCGCCCGCGCCACGCTCGCAGTTCAAGAGCAGCCTACGCTTTAGTTCTTCGTTAGCTCTTCTGGAAGATTATGTGCTGATCGCCCAAGCAAACTATGCGTTTCGCATCAGCGAGAGCATAGACGCTCAAGCGTCGTATAACTTCGTGCGCACGCAGATCAAAGATCGCACTCCTTTGGATATTCAGAGCCTCGAGCTGCGCTTGACGTTCCAGGTCCAAGCTAATCTCAATCTTGCGGTGCAGCTCGAATTCACGCTTGCCAGCGACTTTGAAGAGTGGACTCAAGGCTTGACGAT
>JAPWVB010000073.1 GCA_028275205.1 Candidatus Acetothermia bacterium | reverse complement strand
TCTTTTCTAAGACTTATCTCCCCTCACCCCTCAGTTCCCCTCTCCCTCCCAGGGGAGAAGGGACAGGGGTGAGGGCTAAGAAAAGAGTTCTGATAAGTATTGTTGTCTGTGCGCTCATTGTGTGCTTCGTTTCAGGGGAGCTCCGCGCCGAGCGCCCGATGCAGCCGACAGATTATATCTTTCTCGAATTGCTCTTTGGCGTGCAAGGGGCGATCGTCGGGGGCGGGCTGGGATTCTATGCGACATATTGGACGCTCTCAGTAGTGCAGCCCTGTCCGCCGACCCAGCCGGAGCGCCGCGCCTGCGAGCTGGGAACGTCGCTCATCTCGCTGATCGTCGGGCCCAATCTGGGGATCCCTCCAGGAGCGACGTTTCTGGGAGTGGCGCTGGCCGGGGCAATCGTCAGCGTGCGAGGGAATATACTCTTAGCTTTTGCCGGGAGCATCGTAGGGACTGTAGTCGGCGCAGCAGTCGCAGGTAATTGGGTGATCGAGCCGACGGATTTTTCGCTCGTCGTGAACCCGGTGACGATGGCCGCCCTGGGCGCAACGGTCGGCTACAACATCGGCGCCATGACCGCCTACCCCCACGAGCCTGCCTTGACGTATCGAGTTGTGCTCGTTGAGCGTCGGTTCTAGCTCTTAGGTGACTTTCAGCTCCTCCAGGAACTTTGTCAGGTCGATGGCTGGTCGGCCTAGCTCGTCGGCGATCGTTTGTTTTGCCGGGGGCATCTCGCGATAGAATGGGATTCTCTGAAGAATTCGGTCTTCGTATGACGGCACCGTCTCATTTTTCAGAAGGATCCCAATGGGGATGCGATCGCCCCATTCGAGAGCTTTCTCGATGAATTTATTGAGCTTCGCAGTAATCTCAGCGTCGCTCATCCCTGGGGTGATGAGCGGATCATAGCCCTGCTTCTCGAGCTTATAGACGCGCGGCAGGGGCTTACCCGTCTGCGGGTCTTTGCGGTCCTCGCCGCCGTACCACTCGCGCGTGTTGATGTCATTGTACGTGGGACAGGGCTGGAGCACGTCAATGAACGCCGAGCCGTTATGCGCGATCGCTTGCTTGATGATGCTCACCAAGTGCTTCATATCATACGCGTAGCTGCGCGCGATGAAGGTATATCCTGCGGCGAGCGCGATCATAAGGGGATTAATCCCTTGATTGATATTGGGCTGAGGGAGCGACTTTGTTTGGATGCCTAGCTTCAGAGTGGGTGAAGCTTGGCCCTTGGTCAGGCCGTAGACCCCATTGTTGTGGAGAATATACGTGATGTCAACGTTGCGTCGGCCAGCGTTGACGAAGTGCCCCGCGCCGATGCCCAGGCCATCGCCATCGCCGCCGACGGCGATCACGGTGAGATCGGGGTTGGCGAGCTTCGCCCCCGTAGCGTAGGGCAGGACGCGCCCGTGAAGCGTGTGAATCCCATACGTGTTGATATAGTGCGGGGTCTTGCCGGAGCAGCCGATCCCCGAGAAGACCGCGACGCGATGAGGCTCCAAGTCCAGCTCGGCGAGGGCCATCTGCACTGCATTTAAGATGCCGAAGTCCCCGCAGCCCGGGCACCAATTGTTGTGCACGTCCGTTTTGTAGTCTTGCGGCTTACGCGCCATGCGTCAACACCATCCTTCGAGGGGCTTTGCCAGAGAGAATCTGCTTCACAGACTCATAGACTTCGTTCATCGTAATTGGGCGGCCATTGAATTTGACGATCCGATGGTCCATGGCGATCCCCGTAGCTTCGCGCACCAAGCCGGCAAACTGCCCTGAGTAGTTATTCTCAATGCAGACGCGACGCTTCGCCTTCTGCAACAGCTGGGCTAAGTCGTCGCTGGGCAGGGGGCAGAGCAGCCGACACTGCACGAAACAGACGGAGTGCTTTTCAGCGTGCAAGACTTCGAGAGCATCGAGAATAGCCCCCTTGGGCGAGCCCCAACTGAGTAGCAACACTTCAGCGTTGGGATCGCCAAAGATAGTGAGCTTCTCAGAGAGCGGGATCTCGCGCGCGGCGACTTCTAATTTCTTGGCGCGCTTCTCCATCATCCGCACGCGCTCGACGGGGTCTTCGGTGATGTGCCCCAGCTCGTCGTGCTCATCGCCGGTGTTCCAGAAGATCCCTCCAGGGGTCCCTAGGGCCGACCGCGGTGAGATCCCCGTTTCAGTGTACACAAAGCGCTTGTAGCCCTCGCCTGCTGTGCTCACGAGCTGCCCTCGGTCAATGCGGCATCGCTGGGGATCAAAGACTGTTAGTGTTTGGCTGCTGCTGGCCAGCGCTTTATCGAGGAGATGCACCACGGGCACTTGATACTTCTCGGCGTAATTGAACGCGCGAATCTCGTCATAGAAGCACTCTTCTAAGTCTCCCGACGCGATCACGATCCTGGGGAACTCGCCGTGCCCAGCGTGCAGGACGAATCTTAAATCACCTTGCTCATGGCGTGTAGGGAGCCCGGTGCTGGGGCTGCCCCGAGAATAGAGCGTCACGACTACGGGAACTTCATTGATGCCTGCCCAGCCTAGCGCTTCGACCATGAGCGAAAACCCTGGCCCCGAGGTGCTCGTCGCGGCGCGCGCCCCAGCGAGAGCAGCCCCCGTGGCCATGGTGATTGCTGAGATCTCGTCCTCGACCTGGACGACGACGATAGCTCCAGGCTCTCCTGAGCCTCGCTCAAACAGCTGATGGGCTTCTAAGTAGACGCTCTCGTCGGTCGCAGGGCTGATGGGGTAGTACGTCTGCACCGTGCAGCCTGCGGCGAGCTTCCCCAGGGCTGTTGCTTGGTTGCCCGTCAGATAAATGCGCGGCTCGCTTACTGTGAGTGGCTCAAGAACGAGGGGAAAATCTTGCGCGAAGTTTTTCAAGATGTGCTCATACGCTAGCTCGCACGCACGCAAGTTCAGCTCGATCACTCTCTTTTTCCCTTGGAAGACATCCTCGAGGGCCCGCTCTATGAGCTTCAGATCGTAGCGCACCAAGGCGCACGACGCCGCGACAGCCATAGTATTGGCCATGCGCTTGGCTACGGAGAGCTGTGGGGCTTTCTCTCCCGTCATCTTCTGGAGAAGCTCATCGAACGGCACGGGGTAGAGTCGCACCCCGCGCGCTTGCGCGTCTTGGAGCATCCCTCCCATGGTCTCAGGGAGATTCTTGGAGCTCAGATAGCGTTGGAGGTCATGGCGCGCGCGATGCTCCAGGGCCGCGACTTTGCTGAGCGCGGTCTCTGTGAGCTTGGGGTCATAGATGATCGCGCCGCCGGGGTTGACATCGCGCGCATGCAGGAAGACCGTCTCGGTGTCGGCGCTCACTAAAATATCTGTGTAAGAACGAGTTGAGCGGACGGGGCGGTCGCTGACCGTGACTTGATAGTAGCTGTGCTCGCCCATAATGTTGCTGTAGTACTCGCGTTGGCCGTAGACGTACAATCCGCCGAAGGCGCAGGCTTTGGCAAAGATATTGGCAGCGGAGTCTACACCGCTGCCCTGAGCGCCTCCCACGAGCCATGATAGCTCATTCTTGCGATGCATATTCCCGACTCCTCTCGTGCAAAAGACAGACTGGGATAATCCCCGTTAAGATACTGAAATTCTCTGGGCGGTGCAACTGCCTTCAAATAAAACAAAAAGCCACGGGGGGTTCCCCGTGGCTTCTCGGCGCTCTTTGGCATGAGCGTTCTTACTGGAGGGCGTTTGCCCCGGCAACGACCATGAGCTTGGCTTCGACCCTAGTCGTCTCTTCCCCGACGTCAAACGCCAGCTCGCGCACCAGCCCGCTGATCGGCGCCCGCACCTCAAGCTTCTTCAGCTCAGCTTGCAGCTTTTCGCGCTCTTTGAGGTTCTTCGCCCGCGCGATCTCGTTCATGAGCTGCTCGAAGCGCACCTGGTCTTTGATCGCTAGCAGCGCCCCTTCGGCGACCATCATCCCCTGGGTGATAAAGAGCCGACTCAATCCATTGGTCAGCTCAAAGCGCACTGAGACCAACAGTGGTTCTGGCTCTTTCTCTGTGTGATCTATCAAGACCGTCTCACGATTGATGACACGCTCCTCGATCTCGATCTGCCGGCTCTTCCCGGCGATCAGCACCCCTTGGCGAATCCATTGGAAGTCCGTCACGGCAAGCCCCATCGGATCGGCAAGCACCGTCAGGCGCACTTTCTCACCCGGCCCGACGCGCCCGTTCGTCAGTACCAAGACGTTGCTCTTGAGCACAGCCATCGTGCTCTTGAACGGCTCGACTTTGACGGACTGTATGCCCGCAGGAACCCTCTTGAACTCGATCTGCAGGCCGTCGACTTCGACGCCCGTGTCGTTGGTGAAGGTGAGCGTCAGCTGCTTGCCCGGCCGCTCGCTGATGCTCGCGGAGACAGAGTCGCTGCTGTGCGATTGAGTCACCAAGATCGGTCCGGCGGCCATGAGGGCCATCACTGGCAGAGCCAGCGCCATCATGCGCACGATCTTCTTGCCCGTCATTGTGCTCACCCCTTTCTGCTGAGAGATGGACGGAATATATAGCCCCCAGGTGTGCACTGAGTTTCACTAGTTTGCAGACTCTCCCAGTCTGCTTTACAATACAGCTATCTCAGCGTATCCCAAAGGAGGCTCGATCATGCCTGCAGAGCTCAATCAGAAAGCTCCAGACTTCACCACCAAAGTCTGTGATGGCGAAAAGTTTGAAGACTTTACGCTCAGCAAGGAGCTGGGCAAGGAGAATATCGTCTTAGCGTTCTTCCCCTTGGCGTTCAGCCACCCTTGCACCAATGAGATGTGCTCGTTCCGCGATAATTTAAGTCAGTTTAGTTCACTAAAAGCCCGCGTCTACGGGATCAGCGTGGACAGCCCGTTTGTGCTCAACGCGTTCATCAAGGCTCACGATCTGAAGTTCAAGCTCTTGACGGACTTCAACAGAGAGATCAGCCGAGCATATGGGGTGCTTCACGAGGACTTGATGGGGCTGAAGGGGGTTTCGAAGCGCAGCGTCTTCGTGATAGATAAAAATGGGGTAGTTCGCTACAAGTGGGTGAGCGACGACCCCCGACAGCTGCCGGACTTAGCTGCCATCCGGGCGGCGTTGGGGAAGCTCTCGTGAAAGTTCTTTTAACAACGGGATTTCTGAGCCCTTGACAACGGGGGCAGTCTGTGCTATAATGCGAGCACTCCTCAAGGAAGATCGCTCTTTGACAAGTGGATAGCATGACGCAAGGCGCTGTTTCTCTTGAGTCTCTCTAGGATTTTCTAGAGGGTATGATCCCGGCTCAGGGTGAACGCTGGCGGCGCGCTTAACACATGCAAGTCGTGCGCGAAAGGCCGAACCGCAAGGGGAGGCCGAGTAGAGCGGCAAACGGGTGAGTAACACGTAGCTAACCTGCCTCCGCGACGGGGATAACCACTCGAAAGGGTGGCTAATACCCGATATGCTCACAGGGCTTCGGCCCTGCGAGGAAAGCTCCCGCAAGGGAGCGCGCGGAGAGGGGGCTGCGGCCTATCAGCTTGTTGGTGGGGTAACGGCCCACCAAGGC
>JAPWVB010000003.1 GCA_028275205.1 Candidatus Acetothermia bacterium | reverse complement strand
AATCTCTTCGAGGAGCTTCCCCGTCACGTCAATCCAGTGGACATCGGGCTCGCGCTTGAAATAGATGATCTGTCTCTTGGCGTACTCGCGGGTGTGCTTCTTTATGAGTCTCACAGCTTCGTCGTAAGAGATCTTGCCGTCAAGATACTGAAAGAGCTCTTCGTACCCAATAGTTCTGTAAGCGGGCATCTCCGGGGTGAGCTTAGCTTTCAAAGCTTTGGCTTCTTCTAAGAGCCCAGCTGCGAGCATCTGCTCGACGCGCGCGTTGATGCGCTCGTAGAGAATTTTTCTATTGAGCGTGAGCCCGATCTTTGTAAATTTATACGGGAACGGGACTTTCGACTCTTTGTGCCAGCGGGAGATGGGCAGCCCCGTGAGCTCGTAGACTTCTAACGCGCGCACGGTGCGGACTTTGTCGTTAGGGTGAATGCGCTGTGCGGCTTCGGGGTCGATCTCTTCCAAACGCTTTCGTAAGTGCTCTTGGGGCTGAGCTTCGAGGCGCTGACGGATTTGGGGATCGGCCTTGGGGCCGGCGAAGAACGTTCCCGTCAGCGCCGAGATATAGAGCGTGCTCCCGCCCACAACGATGGGCAGCCTCCCTCGGGCGCGAATCTCTTCGAGGGCTTTCAGCACATCCTGGCGAAAGCGCATCACATCATAGTGCTCGGTAGGATCGAGAAGATCTATGAGATGGTGCGGAACTCGGGCGCGCAAGTGCGGAGGGGGCTTTGCTGTGCCAATATTGAGCTCTCTATAGATGGCGCGGGCGTCGGCAGAGATGATCTCGCCATCAAGATGCTCCGCGATAGCTACGGCCAGCTCGGACTTGCCCGTGGCCGTCGGCCCCAAGATCAAGAGAGGTTGCTCACTCTTCACTGAGCAAGAGCTGCCGGAACTTTTGGAGTTCCTCTTTGCGTGTTGGGTGCTTGAGCTTCTCCAGCGCTTTGATCTCGATCTGGCGCACCCGCTCGCGCGTGATATTGAAGACCCGCGCGACATCTTTCAGGGTGCGCGGATGCCCGTCTTCGAGCCCATAGCGCAACTTTAAGATCTCTTTCTCCCGGTCGGTCAGCTGGTTGAGTGCCTTATCGAGCTCTTCGACCAAGAACATACGATAGGTCTCTTTGGTCGGCGAGGGCGCATCCTTGTCTTCGATGAAATCCCCAAGAGTATCTTCTTCATCCTCGCCGATGGGGCGCTCTAGTGATGTTGTATACGGGGAGACATTTTCGACTTGTTTGATCTTCTCTTGGGGGATGC
This sequence comes from Candidatus Acetothermia bacterium, assembly GCA_028275205.1. GTDB lineage: Bacteria > Bipolaricaulota > Bipolaricaulia > RBG-16-55-9 > DRXL01 > JANXCC01. Next base: position 32,690 of record JAPWVB010000003.1, on the reverse strand, counting down.
CCAGTTCCGTCGAGAGCGCCTCCAAGTCTGGGGCCGACCCGTGCTCCTGAAGGTGCTCCTTCTTGAGGCGTTGCAACTCGCGCACCGTCTCGATCATGTGCACGGGAATGCGAATCGTCCGCGATTGATCGGCGATGGCGCGCGTGATCGCCTGGCGGATCCACCATGTCGCATACGTGCTGAATTTATAGCCCTTGGTATGATCGAACTTCTCCACCGCGCGCATCAGCCCCAGGTTGCCTTCTTGGATGAGATCTAAGAATGAGAGCCCACGGCCCATGTATCGTTTGGCGATGGAGACCACCAGGCGCAAATTGGCGACGATCAGCTGATCGCGAGCCCACTTCTCCCCGGCGACGACCCGGCTGGCAAGCTCGATCTCTTGCTCTCGGGAGAGCAAGCTGACCCGCCCAATCTCTTGGAGATACATCTTGACCGGATCGTGATCGGCCTCCCCTTCAAGAACCTCGCCCTCTTCCTCGAGTTCTTCGTCGACCTCCTCCTCGAGCTGCTCCTCGAGCTCCTCTTCAGTAAGCTCGGGGATGTCGTAGATAGTTGCGTCGTCCGGCATGCCGTTGGACCCGAAGTCCTGCTCCAACCCTCTGGTGCTCACACTACCTCCTTCCCCCGTGGAGAAGTTGCACGAGCTCCTCTTGGAGCTGCCACACCCGCTCGCGATCCCCGGCTTGCTCGGCTGCTTGCACCTCCTCGCGCAACCGCGCCAACCGCTTCTCAACTTGCGCCCGGCGCATCCGTGCCAGGGCATCTTTGAGAACCTTCACTCGATCGCTCTCGCGCCATGGTGGCGGGCTGAGCAGCAACCGCCGCACTATGGCTTGGTCCTCCACCGACAACCGGTCGAGCAACTGCGTGACCGTCCATGGGTCGCTCAGCTCCCACAGCGCCCCAGCGATCTCAGGATACCGCGTAAAGTCCCGAATGTCCAGTTCCTGGCGCACCTGGCCTAAGGGGAGATCCCCTTGGAGCACCAAGTAGAGCACATGCTCTTCCGGTCCCCAAGTAGATTCCCCTGTGTCAGGCGTCGCCATTATACCCGCTCTTTTGCCGACTTTCACGGCCCGTGCGACCTCTTCTTCCGGTAAGTTGAGCACCCGTCCGAGTTCCCGGATGATCTCATAACGTAGGGCTCCACTGACCAGCGTGGGCAAGAATTCCCTCACATTCTGTAGGATCTTTTCTTTACTGGCCACCGTCGTCGGCGGGTGATCTTCTAAGAGACTCTGTAAATAGAACTGATGGAACGGGATGGCTTGCTGAAGAAGCCGGGCCAACGCCTCGCGCCCATAGGCGCGCACGAAGCTATCGGGGTCGTGCTCTAGGGGCAGCAGAGCGACCGCGACGTCGAGCCCCGCGTTGCGCAAGTTGGCCATGCCCCGCAAAGTTGCGGCTCGCCCTGCGGCATCCCGGTCGTACGCCAAGATCACGCGCGTGGCATAGCGCTTCACCAGCTGGGCTTGGGCTTGGGTGAGCGCCGTGCCCATCCCCGCGACGACGTTCTCGATCCCCGCTTGATGCGCGCTCATCACGTCGGTGTAGCCCTCGACGATGATGAGCGTCTCCGAGGCAGCAGCGGCACCGCGCGCGAAGTTCAGCCCGTAGAGCACCGAGCCCTTCTCAAAGAGCGGCGTGTTTGAGATATTCAGATATTTTGGCTCCTCGTCGCTGAGGGTTCGTCCGGCAAAGCCGATGATCTCGCCCCCAGCAGACCAGATGGGAAAGATGAGACGATCTCGGAAGCGATCGTAGAGCGACCCGTCCTTGCTGCGCAATGCTAAGCCCAGCGTCTCCAGCGCCTCCGCGTTCCCAGGGAATTTTTTGACAAGATCGTCCCAGCGGGGCAGGGCGTAGCCCAATCTGAATTTTTCCGTGATCTCTTTGGAGAAGCCGCGCTGCCTCAGATACTCGCGCGCCTTCTGGCCCGCAGGGCTTACTAAGTTTGTCTGAAAATAGAGGCAGATGCGCTCGTTGAGCTCCTTGAGCTTTTGCAGCGGCGAGGCCCGCTCGCGCCGGATGGGGACGCCCGTTTGGGCGGCTAATCGCGCCAGGGCTTCAGCAAAGTCAATGCGCTCGATCTTCATCAAGAACTGAAAGAGATCGCCGCCCTCGTTGCAGCCAAAGCAGTGAAAGAGCTTTTTGTCGGGGTTGACGGTGAAGCTGGGCGTCTTATCTTGGTGAAACGGGCATGAGCCAATATAGTTCTTTCCGGCTTTCTTGAGGGTGACATAGCGCGACACGATCTCCAGCATGTCGGCGCGCTCACGGATGAGCTCGATCTCATCGCGGCTGGCCATCACAACCCTCCTACGAGGCTCTCTAAATCTTGCAAGAACGGGTTCGTCCAGCGTTCGACGGAGAGCTTTGTTACCGGGCCATGTCCGGAGTAGATCGTGTAATCCCCAGGGAGTGCTAAGATTCTCTTGAGCGAGCGGACCATCTGCTGGGGATCGCTGCCGGGGAAGTCAGTACGCCCAATGCTCCCGGCAAAGAGCAAATCCCCCGTGAAGAGAATCTTTTCGCTTTCGATCTTGAAGACGACGCTCCCCGGCGAGTGCCCCGGCGTGTGCAAGACTTCCAAGAGCACCCCGTTGAGCGCGAGGGTCTGCCCATCGTAAAGATACCCGTCGGGCTCGACCCTCTTAGCCATAAAGTAATCGAATATGGGACGATCGTCGGGATGGAAGAGCAGCTTTGCGCCCAGGCGCCGACGCAGGAACTCATCCCCTCCAATGTGATCTGGATGGCAGTGCGTGTTCAGAATATAGAGAATCTTCGTGTCTCCGATCAGCTCCAACAGCTCAGGGCTCTCCTCGCCGGGGTCAATGACTACCCCCACGTCACCGACGGTGACGATGTAACAGTTCGACTGATATTCACTGAGCACGATGCTTTGGATCTTCATATATTTTTTGGGTGGCTCGCGCCACCGTGAGCCCGTAGAGCTGCGAAATCCCACTCTCCTTCAAGAGGCGTGCGCACTCAGTGAGCGTCGCCCCAGTAGTATAGACGTCGTCTACTATGAGAATACTAGCGCACGGGGTAAATTTTGCAAGTCGGAAGGCCCCGCGGATGTTCTCTCGACGCGCCTCGTGGTGGGAGAGGCTCGCTTGAGGTTGAGTGTCTTTGATTTTTTCTAGGGCGCGCACCACGGGAATCCCCCAAAGCTTGCCTAGCTCGCGCGCTAAGAGCTCGGCTTGATTGAACCCGCGCTCGCGCTCAGCTTTGGGGCGCATGGGGACAAACGTGATCTGCTCAATCTGAGGGCGCAGCGGCCGTCCGGCTTCATCGAGATATTGTGCTAACAGTGGGGCGAGCGCCCGCTCGCCACCATACTTAAAAGTTTTTATGAGCGTGCTCAGCACGTGATCGGGGTCTTCGCGCTCTTCGTACCACCCGAATGAGCGTATCTGCTCAAAGACTCTCTCGCTCTCTGCAGCGCACCACGGGCAGAGATCGAGCCCTTCAGGGAGAGGGCAGCCGCAGCGGCAGACGTGACGCTGATCTATGCGCTCGATCTTGCCATCACAGTCTGCGCAGAGAAACGCGCGCTCGCCCTCGCTGAAGGGGGTAGAACACACAGCGCAATGAGGCGGATAGAACAGATCGAGCACGGCGTAGAAAACTCTCTCCCGGAGCGCGCTCATAAGACCTCCTAGAAGAGCGAGCCACGCACCGCATAGACCCCCAAGAGAACGAAGAGCAAACCGACAAGATACGCCAAGAGATGCGCATAGTGCTTGCGACGGTCTTCTTTCAAGCGTCGGGCGAAGACCGTCCCCAGATGGACGCTCACAGCTGCAGTGAGCATCAGCGCGGGGTGCCACAAACTGGGGCGCACTTCGGGGTCCAACAGAAAGAAAATAATAACACCCAAGAGAATCTGCAGGTCCATCAGGCCGCTCGAGAGAACTCCCCACATGCGATCAAACTTCGCATACGAGGGCGAGCCGAGCCAGCCCCACGCCGCCCGCGCGATCCCTAGAAGAATCAACGCGAGCACCACCCAGCGCAACCCCGAATGCGCCTTGATAAGAATCTCGATCATAGATATTTGACGAGATCAGCCAGCCGCGCGGAGTAGCCCCACTCGTTGTCGTAGAACGCCACGACCTTGACCAAGCTCTTCTCAATGACTTTCGTTGAGCTGAGATCAACGATCGCCGAGTGCGGGTCGCCGATGCAATCGCTCGACACGAGTGGCCACTGCGAGACCGCCAAGATGTGCTTCATCGAGCCGTGGGCATAGCGGGTGAACGTCTCGTTGAGCTGCTCCACGGTGACGGTCTTCTCTAACTCCGCGACGAGATCAGTCACCGAGCCTGTCGCTACGGGGACGCGGAAGGCCATGCCGTCGAGTTTTCCGTTGAGTTCGGGGATGACCAGCCCAATGGCACTGGCAGCCCCCGTCGTCGTCGGAATGATATTGATCGCCGCGGCGCGGCCCTCGACCATATCTTTGTTGCTGCCGTCTACCAAGTTTTGGCTTGCGGTGTAGGCGTGCACCGTGGTCATCAAGCCCTTCTTGATCTTAAATTCTTTGTGCAGAATGTACGCGATCGGGGCAAGACAATTAGTCGTGCACGACGCTGCGGAAACGATAGCGTGCTTGGCTTTATCGTAGATCTTCTCGTTGACCCCCCAGACGATTGTGGGGATGTCGCCCTTGGCCGGGGCGGTGATTAAAACTTTCTTCGCTCCCGCTTGCAGGTGCTTGCTCGCTTTTTGGGCATCGCGGAAGACGCCAGTGGCCTCGACGACGACGTCTACTTTGAGTTCTCCCCAGGGGAGCTTCGCGGGATCTTCGATTTGAAAGAGCTGAATCTTTTTGCCGTTGACGACTATATAATCTTCGCCGAAGCTCACCTCACCGTCGAAGCGCCCGTAGACGGAGTCGTACTTACAGAGATACGCGGCTTGCTCTGGGGTCTGCGATCGCACATTGATCGCCACGATCTCGATCTGGGGATCTTTGTGGACGATCCGAAAGAACGTGCGCGCGGTGCGCCCGAAGCCGTTTAACGCGACGCGAATCATGGGAACCTCCTTATAATTTTTTTAGATGAGCTTGAGCTCTTTGAGCACGTCGAGCACACGGGGCAGGGGACGCTGCCACAGCCACCCTACCTTCAGCCAAAACCCGGGAATCACGTGGGAACGATAGATGCCCTGATCATCGGGGGAGATCAAGTCGTATCTGTGCTGTTTGTTGAGGCGATAGAACTCGGCGTGCTGGCGCTCAGGATCAATGAGCCAGTATTCGCGAACGCCAGCGGCTTCGTACTCATAATACTTTTCGCCGCGGTCGCGCGGGCCGCTCTCCGGCGAGACGATCTCGATCACGACGTCCGCCGGGCCGTCTAAATATGTCTCTCTCAGTCTATCTAGATGCTCTTTGGCCACGAAGAGCACGTCCGGCTCTCGCCCACGCTGCAGCTCGGCTAAGCGCATCTGAAATGGAGCATCAATCACTTCTCCCAGGTCGTGTTGCTCCACATAAGTCTGTAATATTGTGACAAGCAATCTCTTGATCTCTTGATGCGGTAATGACGCCGGTGAAACCATGATGACCTCCCCGTCCACCCATTCCGCCCACGTGTCTTCATCGCACCACGCTAAAAACTCCTCATACGTCATCTTCTTCGCGGGCGCTTCGGTGTGAGCCATAGGTTACCCCTTCGTGACCATCTTCAGAAAATACTCGTGCACCCTAGAATCACCCGTAAGCTCCGGATGGAAGCTGCTTGCCAAGAGATTTTTTTGTCTTACGAGCACCGGGGCGCCGTCGTGCTCCGCTAAGATCTCGACGCCCGGCCCCACCCGCACGATCTTGGGAGCCCGAATGAAGATCGCGTGAAACTTCCCAATATCTTTGATATGTATATCGGCCTCAAAGCTGTCGAGCTGCCGCCCGTAGGCATTGCGCTTCACGGCGATATCCATCAGCGCGAGGCGATGCTCCGGATAAGCGTCATTGAGCTCGCGCGCAAGGAGAATCATTCCCGCGCACGTGCCGTAGATGGGAAAGCCCTGCTCGCCGCGCTCGCGCAAGACCGAGAGCATCCCCATCTTCTCTAACAGATACGCCATGGTCGTGCTCTCGCCGCCGGGAATGATCAAGCCCTCGATCTCATCGAGCTGCGCCCTGGTGCGCACGTCCCGGGCATCCACGCCCAGCGAGCGCAATACCGCAAGATGCTCGCGAAAGTCGCCTTGGAGCCCAAGCACCCCAATGCGCATAGTTTCAATTCCCACGCACTTGCAAAAGCTCTCGCTCTGGGAGACGCGCGGCACTGATGCTGGGCATCGGCTCCCCAAGGTCTTCGGAGATCTCCGCTAGAACTTTGGGATCGTTATAGTACGTCGTAGCGAGGACAATGGCCCGCGCGCGCTTTTCGGGATTCTCTGACTTGAAGATCCCAGACCCTACAAAGATGCCATCGCAGCCAAGCTGCATCATCAAGGCGGCATCCGCGGGCGTGGCGATCCCACCGGCGGCGAAGTTCACCACGGGCAGTCGCCCGAGCTCTTTGATCAGTCTCAAGACCTCGACGGGCGCGCCCCACTCCTTGCCCAGCGCGACCAGCTCCTCGTCGGAGGCCTGGCGCACGATGCGAATCTGTTTGTTCATCAAGCGCATATGGCGGACAGCTTCGATGACGTCGCCGGTGCCGGCTTCGCCCTTCGTCCGGATCATTGCCGCGCCTTCAGCGATTCTGCGACACGCTTCGGGGAGATCGCGCGCCCCACAGACGAACGGCACTTTGAATTGCCACTTGTCTATGTGATGTTCAGGGTCGGCGGGCGTGAGCACCTCCGACTCGTCAATGTAGTCTACCCCGAGAGCTTCGAGGATCTGCGCTTCGACGAAGTGCCCGATTCTGCACTTGGCCATGACGGGGATCGTGACCGCGTCCATGATCTCTTTGATCTTCTTGGGGTCGGCCATGCGGGCCACGCCCCCAGCGGCACGAATATCAGCGGGCACGCGCTCCAGCGCCATCACCGCGACCGCGCCGGCCTTCTCCGCGATCTTCGCTTGCTCGGCGTTGACCACGTCCATGATCACGCCGCCCTTGAGCATCTCCGCGAGCCCAGACTTCACTTTGAATGTCCCAGTCAGCCGTTCCATCAGTCATCCCCCCTTCTCATCAATTATACTCTTTTTGTGCGACGGCGGCGACGCGGCGCCGTCGCTTCCATAGTGGGCTGATACGCAGCAACTTCGGCATACAGATCGACATCGAACCGTTGCCCATCCACAGAGAAGATGCGGCGTTCTAATCGCTCTACTGTGACCCCACATAGCGTTGTTTCAGATACCCCGGCAGCACGACGCGCGCGATGTCCTCTACTATAGTGACAATGGCGCGATAGAGCTCCGCTGTGATCCCTTGGGGTTCAGCCATAGCGCTGCCTCATTATAGTTTTGGGGTTGCGCACCCGCAACCAACTCGCTACAGTTGCAGTATGACCCTGCAAGAGAAACTGACGGCTTTGAGAGCCTTGATACGAAGCTACGGTAGTGCTATTGTCGCGTTCTCGGGGGGAGTAGACAGCTCGGTCGTCTTAGCTATCGCTAAGCAAGAACTAGGGGATCGTGTGCTCGCGGTGACGGCGCACTCGCCCGTCTACGCCCAGCGCGAGCTTGAAGCCGCGCAGAAGCTCGCGCAACAGCTTGGCGTCCCTCACGAGATCATCTTCACGCGCGAGCTGGACGACCCGCGCTATGTCAACAACCCCCCAACGCGCTGTTTTCACTGTAAGCAAGAGCTCTTCAGCAAGCTCACCGAGCTAGCTCGCGCGCGCGGCTTTGCCCATGTGCTCGACGGCACCAACGCTTCGGACACCCAAGACTTTCGGCCCGGTATGCGTGCCCTCAAAGAATATACTGTTTGCAGCCCGCTCTTGGAGATTGGGCTGACTAAGCCCGAAATTCGCGAGATCGCGCGGATGCTTGGGCTCCCTACTGCTGAGAAGCCTGCGATGGCGTGCTTAGCTTCGCGCCTGCCCTACGGCAGTACGATCACCCCTGAAAAGCTCAGACAGATCGAGCACGCCGAGGAGTTTCTCTTCGGGTTGGGGCTGAGCCAAGTGCGCGTGCGCCATCATGAGGGCATGGCACGCATTGAAGTGCCCCCAGAGGAGATGCCCACAGTGCTAGCGCATCGCGACCCTGTGGCTACTCATCTGAAGAAGCTCGGCTTCCGCTACGTGACGCTCGATCTTATGGGCTATCGCAGCGGCAGCATGAACGAAGCCCTCAAGGACCACAGCCCCGCGCCCTCAGACCCTTTCGCTCGTCCCGACCTCGAGCGCGAGGGACGCTGTGGGGTCGCTGAGGCCGTCTTTTGTCCGGGGAAAACTTCAGAACAGATCGCAGCTATCATGAGCGAGCTGCGCAAGAAGACCGAGCCCGTCTTAGCAACGCGCGCCACCCCAGAGCAAGCCCGCGCTGTGCAAGAGCTGCTCCCTGAAGTGATCTATCACGAGCAAGCGCGACTGCTGACCCTTGGAGCTCCCAAGGCTCCACAGGGTGGCACCGTGCTCGTCGTCACCGCCGGAACTTCAGATATCCCCGTTGCTGAAGAAGCCGCCGTGACGGCGCAGTATCTTGGGAACCCGACAGAGCGACTCTATGACGTCGGAGTCGCGTGGATGCACAGAGTTCTCGCGCATCGGGAGCGTCTCAACGCCGCGCGCGTGCTGATCGTAGTGGCGGGGATGGACGGGGTGCTGCCCAGCGTCGTCGCAGGGCTTGTGGATAAACCCATCATTGCTGTGCCTACGGGCGTGGGGTACGGGGCGAGCTTTGGCGGGCTTTCGGCGCTGCTCACGATGCTTAACAGTTGCGCGCCGGGGGTGGCTGTGGTCAATATAGATAACGGCTTCGGCGCAGCCGTGCTGGCGACGAAGATCAACGAACCATGAAGATCGCATACTTAGACTGCTTCTCCGGCATCGCCGGAGATATGTTCCTCGCGGCGCTCATAGACGCCCAGCTCATTACAGCTCAGCTCTTGAGCGAGAAGCTCTCGCAGCTTGGCCTAGGCCCAATCTCGGTGCGCACCGAACGCGTGATGCGCCAGGGCATCGCTGCCACCCACCTGCGCTTTGAGTCAGATTTCCACTCTCATGCGCATCGGCACTGGTCGGAGATTCGCACGCTGGTTGAGAAGAGCTCATTGACGCCTGCCGAGAAGGCGCGAGCCATCGCGATCTTCAGCGCTCTCGCCCAAGCCGAAGCGAAGATTCACAGCATTGCTATAGATGACGTGCACTTCCACGAGCTGGGCGCCCTCGATTCGATATGCGACATCGTCGGGGCTGCCGTCGCGATAGAGTCGTTACAGATTGACCAATGGTACGCGTCTAAGATTAATCTCGGGTCCGGTATGATCGAGACGGCACATGGCAGACTCCCCGTGCCCGCGCCGGCGACGCTTGAGCTTCTCAAAGATTTTCCGGTCTATTCGTCGGGGATCGAGACAGAACTGACCACGCCCACCGGCGCGGCGCTTCTGAAATATCTCTCCCCGGAGTTTGCCATGCCGCCAGCGCGCTGGCACCAGATCGGCTATGGCGCGGGCACGAAAGACCTCCCGCAGCCTAACGTGCTGAGAGTTCTCGTTGGCGAGAGCGTCACAGATTTCGAACAAGACGAGACCGTCGTCATCGAAACAGAGATTGACGACATGAACCCGGAGCTCTTCCCCTATGTGCAGCAGAAGCTCTTTGATCATGGGGCCAAGAGCGTCAGCGCCCACACTATTTTGATGAAGAAGGGGCGTCCTGGGCTGCTCGTGCGCGTGCTCTGCGATGCTGCGGTAGTGGACAAGCTCTGCGAGATACTCTTTCGCGAGACGACGACGCTGGGGGCGATCTATTATTCAGTGAAGCGCAAGAAGCTCGCCCGAAAAATTATAGAAGTTCAGACGCCGTATGGGCAAGTTCGGGTGAAGCTGGGGATGCTGGGCTCTGAGATTATCAATATTGCGCCGGAGTATGAGGACTGCAAGAGGCTTGCGGAAGAGCGGGGCGTCGCGTTAAAAGAGATCTACCGTGCGGCGACCGAAGCTGCAAGTCGTTCAGCCTGAGCGTCCTCCCCATCCTCAAGGGACAGCTGTCCTTGGGAGGCTCTCTTTCTTGTGGCACAATGGCGCTAAGCCATTGTGCTGGCATGCCATCACAATCCGAACGAGGTGAGAGGATGCGCAAGATCGCGATCATCAATCAGAAAGGGGGCACGGCCAAGACCACAACCGCCGTCAATCTCGCAGCGGCCTTGGCCCTCTACAATCAGAGAGTTCTCTTAATTGACATGGACCCCCAAGGCAACGTAGCTACGTGGTTCGACGTCGTCCCCCAGAAGTCGCTCTATCACTTGCTCGTCGATGAGATGACCACGCCCCACGAGTGTATTCTCTCGGTGCGCGAGCATATAGATATTCTCCCAAGCACGAAGACCGCCGCCCAGGCCGAATTGATTCTGACGGGGCTTCCGGGGCGCGAGCGCGTCCTCAGCCGCAAGCTCGCCAAGCTCTCCGGCTATGATTTTGTGCTCTTGGATTGCCCGCCCAGCTTAAATCTCTTAAATCAGAACGCTATCGTCTACGCCGACGAAGCGTTCATCCCCGTGAGCATGGACTATTTAGCGCTCGTGGGCGTCAAGCAGATCTTAGAGAACCTCAAGATGGTCCGCGAGATCTTAGAACACCCCATCGAGGTGTCGCTGGTCATCCCCACGTTCTACGACGGGCGCAACCGCAAGAGCCGCGAAGTCTTAGAGAGATTAGAACTGCACTTTGGCGCCAAAGTCACCGAGCCCATCCGCGCCAACGTGCGCCTGGCTGAAGCCGCCAGCCACCACCAGACGATCTTCGAGTACGATCCCACTTCCTACGGCGCCCAAGATTACAAAAGATTAGCTGAGCGTGTTCTTGAGGGAACTCCAAGCTCTAATGGCCATCGCGCTCAAGAAGCGCAGGTGATCGCTCGATGAAGCCGCGTCGCTCTATCGCACATGATCCGCTTGCCGAAAGCGAGATCATGAAGGATTTTTACAAGCCCACGCCCAAAGATCCCGAAGAGTCCGCACCAGGGCTGGTGAAAGCGACGTTCTACCTGACCCCAGATGATATTATCGCCCTGGAGGAGCTTCAGTTGCAAATCCGCAAGCGCACCGGGCGCAAAGCTAATAAATCTGAACTGATGCGCGAGGCCATCGCCCTGCTGGTGAAGGAGTACTCCAAGTGATATGATGGGCATGGGAGATGGTCTATGCTCGCCCTGCCCGACATCGAAAAGATTACTCTCGAGCTGGTCGCTCAGATTCCTCAGGGCAAAGTCGCGACGTTCCGCGAGATCGCCCTCGCGCTTGGCGATCCCATCGCCGCGCGCGCCGTGGGCTCGATCTTGGCTCAGCATAAGAGAGACTGCCCCAGCCATCGCGTCGTGAGCTTCGATGGCACAGTCACGGAAGAACAAGCTCAGCTCCTTCAAGCTGAGGGCGTCCCCGTCAAAGGCGGCCGCGTGCTCTCGCTGACAAAATTTCTCTTTCGCGATTTCCGCAGCGAAAAACCCCTCCAGAAACTCCAAGAGATCCAAAACGCCATCCGAGCGCAGATGCGCCTCGTCCCTGATAGATCGGACTATCGCACCGCGGGCGGGGTGGATCTCTCATACGTAGGAACCCAAGGCGTCGCAGCGTATGTGCGCTTGGAGCTGCCGAGCTTAACCCTCATCGAGACGCACACGCTCACACAAGAGGTGCGCTTCCCGTATATCCCCAGCTATTTGGCATTCCGCGAGCTGCCGGTGATGCTCGCCTTACTCCAAAAGCTCAAAGAACAGAACGCCCTCGCCGATATCACTTTTGTGGATGGCACGGGGACGCTCCATCATCGCCAAGCGGGCATCGCCTCTCAGTTGGGCGTGATGCTTGATATCCCCACGATCGGGATCACGAAATCGCTCTTACACGGCGAGCCTGAGAGAGATCTTCGGAGCTTAGCGCCCGGCGAGATCTGTTACATTCGCGTTGGGGGCCAGCGCGCGGGGGCTGCAATCAAACCTGCAGATTCGTCTGAGCCATTCTTCGTCTCGCCGGGGCATCGCATAGATCTAGAGACTGCTATTGAGCTGACTCAACTGACGTTGAAGAATCTCTTACCAGAGCCGATTCAGCATGCTCACAACGCCAGCCACCAAGCCGCCCAGGCGCTCAAGCGCCAATCCTCCCACAAGGCCCATCAGTTGGGACTGTTCGACAAAGCTTGAGCGGTCGCGTAGAATGACGTAACGCTTTCGCGGAGAGAAGGGGGAGTCATGACGCGCGAAGAAGCATTAGCATTGGTGCACGAGTACACGAAGAATCAGAATCTCATCAAGCACATGCTCGCGGTCGAAGCCGCGATGCGAGCTTATGCACGGAAGTTCGGCCAAGATGAGGAGAGCTGGGGCCTGGCGGGGTTGCTTCATGACTTCGACTACGAAAGGTATCCCAACCATGAGCGTCACCCGACCCAAGGGCATCCCACGGTTGGGGTGCAGATCTTGCGGGAGCGCGGCGTCGCTGAAGAGATCTGCCAAGCGATCTTAGGGCACGCTTCATACACGGGCATCCCGCGCACGTCGCTCATGGCCAAGGCGCTCTTTGCGTGCGATGAGCTAACGGGGCTGATCGTGGCTACGGCGTTGGTGCGCCCCACCAAGAGCTTAGCCGAGGTGACCGTCGAGGCCGTCAAGAAGAAATGGAAAGACAAGGCGTTCGCGCGCGGGGTCAACCGCGAAGAGATCGAGCAAGGGGCCCAAGAACTGGGCGTTCCTCTTGACGAACATATAGATATAGTGATCAAAGCTATGCAGGGGATCGCACCGCAGTTGGGACTATGAAGGACGTCTTGGCCCTGCCCAACGCTATTACACTCTCACGAATTCTCGCTATCCCCATCTTGATACTGCTCTTCTTCTGGGGCCCGTTGTGGCTCTTTTACACCGTGCTCGCCCTGGTGCTGGCGAGTGATCTCGTTGATGGAGCGCTGGCGCGCTCCCAGCGCCAGATCACTGCCCTAGGAAAGCTCCTAGACCCCGTAGCCGACAAGATGCTCTTTCTCAGTCTCTTTGTCGCTCTTACTGTTGAGGGGCGTCTTCCGTGGTGGGCCTTGATAGCGTTTGCTGTGCCTCCCATCGTGTTAGTCTTGGGAGCTCTGTGGCTGCGCTGGCAGAGTTCTCGATGGCTCGTCATCGAGGCGCGCGCCTTGGGGAAAGCTTCCTCAACGATGCTCTCCGTGGGGCTGGTGGGGCTCCTGCTCGAGCCCATCTTCCCGGTTCTCTCCCGTATCGCTCTCTTTGTGCTCTATGGGGGCATCGCGCTCTCCTACGCTGCTCTTGGTGAGTATATCGTCATAGCCCTGCAGCAGTGGGAGAAACTCCACAGGGATGGGAGCCACAAGCTCTAGGCGCTCTCCCGTGATCGGGTGCGCGAGCTTCATATGCCACGCATGGAGCCCCAGGCTTCGCCTGGACCGTACAGCTTCGCCGGCCATTGGCCGGCGAAGGCGCACAGTCCAGACGAAGTCTGGCCAGGCGAAGCCTGGCCCATACAGATCGTCACCCACGACCGGGTGCCCAATCGCGCTCAAGTGCACCCGAATCTGATGAGTTCTCCCCGTCAGCGGGCGCACCTCAAGCACTGTCACTTCGTCGAATCTTTTGAGCACGCGGAACTCCGTGATCGCCGGCTTTCCCGCAGCGACTATCCTCATGCGTTGGCGGTGCGCGGGGTCGCGCCCGATGGGGCCTTCGATCCGCCCTTCGTCTTCGGCGATGCGCCCGTGTACTACAGCGAGATAGATCTTCTCGATCTGGCGATTCTTGAACTGCTCGACGAGCTTCAGATACGCTAAGTCAGTCTTAGCAAGTACTAAGACTCCACTTGTCCCCTCGTCCAAGCGATGGACGACCCCGGGGCGAGCGGGCGCCCCGAAGCTCGCCAGAGCACAATGACTGATGAGCTGATTAAGCACCGTGCCGCGCGGGTGTCCTGCCGCGGGGTAAACGACCATGCCCGCGGGCTTGTCAATCGCGATGATATGCTCGTCTTCGTAGAGTATGGGCAGGGTGAAGGGCTCAGGTTCGAGGGTTTCTTCTGGGGCGTCCTCAGGAAGCTCGATGATGACGATATCGTGTGGGCGCAGGCGCAGCCCCGCTCGAGCGGGCTGGCCATTGAGCTGCACTGCCCCAGATTGTATGAGCTTTTGCAAGCGCGAGCGCGTCAGTGTGGGCTCGCTCAAGCGCGCTAAGAGCCATTGGTCAAGCCGAGAGCCCGCTTCGCCCTCAGAGACACTCAAGACTCGACGCATACTCCCTCTAGGGTACCCTGCTCTCCTCAGTGCGGCAACCCCATTGCACTGAAAAAGCCTTAGGAGTATAATCAAACTGTGATGAATTCTCAGTTGGAAGGGGCCGTGCAGGCTATCGCGGAGCAGATTGCCCTGGAGCAGGGAGTAGAGCTCTATTGGCTTGAGGTGAGGACCTCGGGGCCGCGCTGGCAGGTGACAGTATATATTGAGCGTGATGGCGGGGTCACAATTGATGATTGCGAGCGCGTTAGCCGCGCCCTGGAAGAGCCCCTCGATGCGCTCATCGAGCACAGCTATGAGCTTGAGGTCTCCTCGCCGGGGATGGATCGGCCCTTATACACCCGAAGGCACTATGAGCTTGCTGTGGGCAAGCCCATCGAAGTGCGCTTGCAATCCGCAGAAGGACCGACAGTTCTTGTGGGCTGGCTGCAAGGGCTCTCCGATGAGGAGCTCTGGCTCGAAGACGCCTCTGGGGCCCACGTGCCCATCCCGTTTGCGGCCGTGCGCTCGGCCCAGGTCGTCGAGAGCCGGTTTCTTTAACAGATCGCTTGACTTCACTCTTAATATGGTGATCGCGTGTGAATATTGAGTTTCTCGAGGCGCTCGAGGAGATGGCCAAGGAAGAGGGGCTCGAGCGCGAAGATCTTTATGAAGCGGTCAAGAAGGGGTTGCGCGTCGCGTATATCGAGCAATTTGGCCCGGCGGCCAACATCGAGATCGCCATCGATCGCACCTCCGGAGATATTCACGTCATTGTGGACGGCCAAGCCAAAGATATTAAGCTCACAGATTTTGGCCGCATTGCCACCCGCAAAGCCGAAGAGACTATCAAAAGCGAGATCATCGCCAAGCGTCGCCAGAAGATCTTAGAGCGCTATCAGAGCCGCGTGGGCTCTATTATCAGCGGGCATGTCCACCGCTTTGCCGGGGCTGACGTCTGGGTGAATCTCGGGCAAGCGGAAGCCCTCCTGCCCGAATCCGAACGGATCCCCGGGGAGCGCTATCGCGTGGGGGCCGTGATTAAAGCATATTTGATGCGCGTGGAGCGCACCCAGGGGGATCCAAGGATTATCTTGTCGCGCGCGGCCAAGGAGTTTGTCCAAAAGATGTTAGAGCTACAGGTGCCGGAGCTCGAGCAAGGGCTCATTCGCATCGAGGCGATCGCGCGCGAGCCGGGGGTGCGCACCAAGGTCGCTGTGCGATCGCTTGTGGCGGAGCTCGACCCTGTAGGAACATGTGTCGGTGCTGGGGGCAGTCGCATCAGAGAGATCGTGCGCGAGCTCGGCGGGGAGAAGATAGATATTATTCGCTGGAGCTCCGACGTGCGCGAGCTGATTAAAAGCAGCTTGGAGCCAGCTAGAGTTTTACAGATCGACCTCGACGAAGCCAAGAGAGAAGCCCGGGTGCTCGTCCCCGATGCAGAGTTATCGTTAGCTATTGGCAAGGGCGGCCAGAACGTCCGCCTAACTGCTAAACTCACAGGATATAAGATCGACGTTACCAGCCCCCAAGAGCTCAAGAAGACTGCACCCCAATAATCTATGCGCGCTGCGTTGTTACATGGGGTCTATCGGCTTGTACGAGCTCGGGCCTGGGTAGTGCTGCTTCTCTCGGCTCTCTTAAGCGGTGCCGCCCTCAGCTATATTCTCACCCTCCCCATGCGCAGCTCGTTCTTAGATCTCCTTCCCCCCGGTGACCCCCTGCTCACCAAGTTCCAAGAGCGCGAGGAGATCATCACCAAGAGCGACGCCCTCGATATTATCTTAATGTTGCAAGATCCCGAAGGCTCCCCGCGCGATGCCCAGCGCCTCCAAGCCGCAGCCATTCAGATCCAAGAGCGTCTTCTCCAAGACCCGGAGTTCGTCTCGGTGAGCTTCACCAAGGATATCCAGACGCGCCGCAGCACGGAATTGCTCTCCATGTACGACGAGATCCTACTGAAGCTCCGAGAGTATCAAGAGCGCCTGCGCGGACTCGTCCCTGTGGGGCAGTCCCAGACGCCCATGCCAGGGGTGCGCGAGCTCATCGCCATCTATGCCCAAATTAATACAGAGCTTGAGCGCATCTTTCTTGGGGAGCTGGATTGGAGAAGATTAGCTCTCAATCCCCTGGAGCTCTTCAAGCGCTTTGATGAGCTGAAAGCTCTCAACGCCCGCGTCAAGGACGAGTTCGATCACGCCCCAGGATTGATTCAGAATGCCGATCGCTTGGTCGCGGATCTTCTGCAAACTATCACCGAGATAAGCGAGACGATTGACAAGCTCCTGACATGGCCCCAAGAGCTCTATCTCTCCCGTGACGGTACCAAGCTGCTGGTGCGGGTGCGCCCGCGCTATAGCTCCCAACGTGGCTTGGAGTATAATCGCGCCGTCACTCGCACTGTCCAGAAGAACCTTCAAGAGCTCCACCTAGAAGCTCAAGGGATCAGATGGGGTCTGACAGGCCCCTACGCCATCGCTGCGGAGATCAATTATCAGCTTAACGTCGACATGCGCAATACCACGATCATCTCTGCTGTCGGCGTCACCGTCGTGATCGTTCTCATTCTCCGACAGTTCTTCTACCCCATCTTGGCGCTTATTGTGCTCTTTCTCGCTTTAATAATCACCCTCGCGTGGGCGAAGTTTGCCACCAACGGGCTGAACTTGGTGACGTCGTTCCTTCCCCCGCTGATCTTGGGGCTGGGGATCGATTATGGGATCAACTTTCTCGCGCATTTCCTTGCGGAGCGCCGCGCTGGGCATCGCGTGGAAGTGGCCCTCAAGTCCGCCATCCTCTCCAAGGGCTCCGCCCTGATCACAGCATCGCTGGCGACAGCATTAGTGCTCTTTAGCTTGATGGTCGCAAGTTCCCCAGGACTCTATGAGATGGGGATCATCGCTGGGGTTGGGGTGCTGGTGGCACTGATGGCAACGCTGCTCATTCTTCCGGCGCTCATTATCGTTTCGCATATTATGTTGCGGCGGCGCTTGCGGCTCGCGCGCCCTCAGCCCTCTCCCCCTCAAGCCCCACAGCCTAGTACTTTCTGGCGCTGGGCGCGCTGGCCTATCGTGCTCCTTGTGGTCGTGGGGAGTCTCGTGATGTTGAATGAAGCCCCGCACGTACAATTCCGCTTTGCCGACGAAGAGCTGACCCCCAAAGACCTCCCTACCAAGCTCATGCAACAGATAGAGCGCCAAGACTTCGACGTAGGGACTTCGGGCTTGGCCGAGTACTTCTTGTTCTTCGCCCCAACGTTAGACGAGCTGCGCCAGATCAACGCTGGGCTGGAGGAGCTCCGCGCCCAAGGCCATGTGAACGTCGTCTGGTCGCTGCTGATGTTCTTCCTTCCCTCGGAATCGGCAGAGAGCCAGCAAAGATTTTCCCTCAATCTCGAGCGCGATCTTGCACGCGCCTCATCCCAAATCGAGAGCTACGAAAGGGAGCTCCAACAACTCCAAGATCTTGCTGTCCAGCTGGCTCGGCTCAAGAGCAATTTGACGCGCATTCTCGACCAAATAGCCCTCACCGGGGCTGGGACCGAGACCGTCGCCCCCGAAATCCAGCAGCAGATCCTTCAGCTTGAGGGCATAGAAGCGAGCATCCAAAGCCTGGAAGTGATGCAAGCGCGCCTGGGGGAGCTCCGCGAACGTCTTGCAGAACTGAACCGCCGCGTCAGCGCCTTGCTCCAGAAGATCACTGAGCTCCAGCAAGTCCAAGGGCTGCTTGCGGCCCTCCCCAAAGATCTCCAAGAGCGCTTCGTCACCGAAGAGCGCGAGTTCGTCATCTATGCACACATCAACCGCGAGACCCTCAACGACCCGCGGCGCTATCGGGAATTTATCGCAGCGGTAGAGTCATTCAGCCACGATTTCCTTGGTTATCGCATGATACAAGATCATCTGGAGCGCAAGATGAAGAAAGACTTTCAGATCTCAACCGTGTTCGCTACTCTTATTATCTTAGCGATCTTGGGAATTGGGCTCGGATGGCGGTGGGCGCCAGTGGGGATTATTCCTGTAGGGTTGGGATTCTTGTGGATGCTAGGAGCGATGCGGCTGTCGGGGCTCAACTTCAATTTCGCGAATATTCTCATCTCGTCGCTTTTGATCGGCAATGGCGTGGACTATGCTGTCTATCTGTTGCACAGCTTTCTTGAGGACCGCGACGTTGAGCTTGCCTGGCGCAAGACCGCTCTGCCCATTCTGGGGTCGGCCCTGACGACGATGGTCAGTTTCGGGAGCTTGCTCTTTGCGGCTACTCCAGGGCTGCGGGCCTTCGGGCAGTCGGCGCTCTACGGCGTCGGGTTTACCACGCTCTTTACCCTGACTTTTCTTCCGGCGTTGCTCTCCTTTTTGCGTCGTCGCAGCTGTTGATTCTCCTCGCCTTCCCAGCTATAATAGCAGCGAAGTGGGCACTCTATGCCCCACGCGCACAGGAGGCCAATGAGTATGGTAGGACTGTATGGGATTGCTGCGCTCCTTGCGCTGTGCTTCTATTTCTCCGCAGTGAAGAGGTGGCGTTCGTATGACGATGGCTATTGCGCTTTCGTTAGGATTAGCAATATTGTCAGTAGCTTTGGGATGGGTGGTGGGGCGCTGGCAGATGCGGCGGGAGTTTACGCGCACCCACCAGCGTGCGGAAGAGATCCTAGAAGCGGCGCGCCACGAGGCCGAAGCCCTCAAGGCGGCCAAGCTCGCCGAGGTCGAGAAGGCCCTCAAGGTCCGTGAGGAGGAGCTGGAGCGGCGCCTCAAGCGCCAGGAAGAGAAGTTCGAACGACTCGAAGCGCGCCTGCTCAAGAAAGAAGAGCGTTTAGAGCAGAAGGGCGTCGAGCTGCTGCGCGCGGAGAAGTCGCTCAAGGATGATCTCCAACGATTGAGCGAGCTCATCGCCCAGGGCGAAGCGCTCCTTGCCGGGGAGCGCAAGCGCTTAGAAGAGCTCTCCGGGCTTTCGGCGGAGCAAGTGAAAGAGCTGCTCATCCAACAAGTCGAAGAAGAAGCCGAGCGCTTCTTCGCCAAGAAGATTCGACAGATCAAGGAGCGTGCCGAAGCGGAAGCCGAGCGTGAGGCGCGCAAGATCATCGCCACTGTCATCCAGCGCTACGCCGCCGAGGAGGTCGAATCGTCCACCATGAGCCATGTGCCGCTGCCCAACGAAGAGTACAAAGGGCGGGTGATCGGCAAGGAGGGCCGCAATATTCGAGCGTTTGAGGCCCTCACCGGCGTCGAGGTCCTGGTGGACGACACCCCGGATGCGATCTCGCTCAGTTGTTTCCATCCGGTGCGCCGGGAGATCGCGCGGCTGGCTATGGAGAAGCTCTTAGAAGATGGGCGCATTCACCCGGCCCAAATCAAAAAGCAAGTAGATAAAGCGAAAGAGCGCATTGCGCAGCGCATCAAAGAGGAGGGCCAGAAGGCTCTCTTTGAGCTGGGGCTCGACAATATGCATCCGGCCTTGGTAGAGCTTGTGGGGCGGTTGAGCTTCCGGACAAGCTATGGGCAGAATCAGTTGAGACATGGCATAGAAGTTGCGTATCTAGCTGGGGCGTTGGCCGCGGAGCTTGGATTAGATACGAATATGCAGAAGCTGGCCAAGCGCGCCGGGCTGCTGCACGATATTGGCAAGGTCGTCGATCACAAAGTGGAAGGCTCGCACGCGCTGATCAGCGCGGAGATGGCGCGGCGCTACGGGGAGCCCGAAGAGGTCGTCCATGCGATCGCGGCCCATAATGAAGACGTCGAGGCGCGTACACTCTTAGCAGTGATCGTCCAGACGGCTGATGCCCTCTCGGCAGCGCGCCCTGGGGCACGTCAGGAGACCTTCGAGGCCTATGTGCAGCGACTTCAGGCGCTCGAGGAGATCTGTCACAGCTTCCCTGGTGTTGAGGAGGCTTATGCGATCCAGGCGGGCCGCGAGGTACGCGTCATGGTCCGGCCTGACGAAGTCGACGACGACATGGCAGCGAAGCTCTCCTACGATATTGCGCGGTGCATCGAAGAGAAGATGCAGTACCCTGGGGAGATCAAGGTCCATGTGATTCGGGAGACCAAGTTCGTAGAGACTGCGAAGTAGACTATGGCCAAGGCGCGAGCGATCGTGCGGATAACGGGGGAAGTGCAGGGTGTAGGGTTTCGGAATTTTACAGTGCGCAAGGCGCGGCCGCTAGGGCTGTCGGGATATGTGCAGAATCTCCGGGACGGCAGCGTGCGCGCGGAGATCGAGGGCGAGCGCGAGCAGATCGAGAAGCTCTTAGAGATCCTCAAGAGGGAAGGCCCCGGGCAGATCGAGCAGATGGAAGTGATCTGGTCGGACTACCTCGACGAGTTCACGGGCTTTGGGATCCAGATGTAGGCTCTTTCTTCATGCAGCAGTGTTTATATTTCTTGCCCGAGCCGCAGGGGCAGGGGTCGTTGCGCCCCACCTTCTGGGAGGCACGGCGCGGCTGGGCCTTGGGCTTCTCTGATGGGGAGTTCCCCGCGGTTGCTGTGATCTCGTCGTGGCGATAGCGTAGGGATTCGACGCGTTCGATATGGGCGGGCCGTCCCGGCTGGGCCGCAACGATCTTCAGTTGGGGCTTAATCAGATAGTTAATAATCTGCTCTTCGATGCGCCCGAGAAGCTCTTGGAAGAGCTCAAAAGATTCGCGCTTGAATTCTATTAATGGATCGCGGCCGGCATAGGCGCGCCAGCCGATCACGTCCTGGAGCTCGTCGAGCGCGAAGAGGTGCTGGCGCCAGTTCTCATCAATGAGGTTCAAGATCATATAGCGGGCCAGATGCGGAAAAGCTCCGCCAAGCCGCGCGGCCTGGGCGTGATAGTTCTTGAGCAGAAAATCGAAGATTTTCGTGCGCGCGACGTCGGGGGAGAGCCCCGCGACCGTGAAGTCCAGCGGAGCGTTCTGGAAGGTCAAAAGCTCCTTCTGCAGCGCTTCTTCATCGCGCTCTGTCCCGGAGAGATAGCGCGCTATCAGAGTATCGGTGTATCCCTCGAGCACGGCCGTGAGATAATTATCTAAATCTTGAGCGCTCTCTTCGGGGCTGCGCTGTCCGCCGAGCAAGAACCTCTCCCGCAGGCTGTATATTGCCTCGCGTTGGCGTGCCATGACCAGATCATACTCGAGCAAGCGCTTCCGGATACCGAAGTAATAGACTTCTACGCGCTTTTGCGCGTTGCGGATCGCTCTCGTGAGCATGGGGTGTTCGAGGGCTTCGCCTTCGGTCATGCCCTTCTTCACGAACGAGAGCAGCTTACTGTCACCAAAGAGTCTGATCAAATCATCTTCGAGGGAGACGTAGAATTGGGAGCTGCCGGGATCGCCTTGGCGGCCGGCGCGCCCGCGGAGTTGATCGTCAATGCGGCGGCTCTCGTGGCGCTGTGCTCCGATGATGTGCAGCCCGCCCAGCTCAGCGACTCCCGGACCCAGCTTGATGTCCACGCCGCGCCCGGCCATGTTCGTGGCGACCGTAATCGCGCCCTTCTGTCCCGCGTCTTTGATGATCTCTGCTTCGCGCTCGTGGTACTTGGCGTTGAGCACATTATGGGGCAGGCCGCGACGGCTGAGCAGCGTGCTCAGATACTCAGATTTCTCAATCGAAGTCGTGCCGATGAGCACCGGGCGGCCCAGCTCGTGCAGTCGAGAGATCTCTTCGACGATCGCATTGAACTTGGCTTTCTCTGTAGTGAAGAGTCTATCAGGGAGATCCTGGCGGATCATAGGCTTGTGGGTGGGGATGACCACGACGCTCAGCCCATAGATCTGCTGAAACTCTTCTTCTTCAGTCTTGGCCGTGCCGGTCATGCCCGCCAATTTCTTATACAGTTTGAAGTAGTGCTGAAGGGTGATAGTAGCGAGTGTTTGCTGCTCTTTGCGGATCTCCAGTCCTTCTTTGGCTTCGATCGCTTGGTGAAGCCCATCGCTCCAGCGGCGGTCGGGCATGAGCCGCCCGGTGAATTCATCCACAATGATGACGCGCCCGTCCTTGACGATATAGTCGCGCTCTCTCTTGTAGAGATGCAAGGCGCGCAGGGCTGTCTCCAAATGTTTTAATAGGTCGACATGTTCGGGGGCGTAGAGATTGTCGATCTTCAAGATCTCTTCGGCTTTTTTGACCCCAGCTTCGGGGGTGAGGTGGACGCGACGGGTCTTCTCGTCGATCTCGAAGTCGACGCCCTTCTGGAAGCGCGGAGCGATCGCGGCAAACTTCTTATAGAGCTTGATCGTCTCCGAGGTGCTGCCGGAGATAATCAACGGTGTGCGCGCCTCGTCAATCAAAATATTATCGATCTCATCAACGATCGCAAAATCGAGTCCCGTCTGGACCCGCTGCTCCCAGGAGATCACGAGATTATCTCGAAGATAATCGAAGCCGAACTGGGCGTTCGTCCCGTAGATGATATCGCACTGATAGGCGTGCTTGCGCTCTTCGGGGGTGCTGGTCTCTTGCAGCAGCCCGACTTTGAGCCCCAACGCTTCGTAGATCGGGCCCATCCATTCGCGGTCGCGCTTGGCCAAGTAATCATTGACGGTGACGATATGGACTTTTCCGACGAGGGCATTGAGGTAGGCGGGCATGGTGGCGACGAGGGTCTTGCCCTCGCCGGTCTTCATCTCAGCGATCTTGCCTTGGTGGATGACGATGCCGCCGATCAGTTGGACGTCGAAGGGGCGCAGGCCGATGGTGCGCCGCGCGGTCTCGCGCACCACCGCGAACGCCTCCGGCAAGATGTTATCGAGCGTCTCGCCGTGGGCGAGTCTGTCTTTAAATTCATCGGTCTTCGCTCGCAATTGATCGTCGGAGAGCTTTTGGATTTCGGGCTCAAGTCTATTGATCTCATCCACAATTGGCTGAAGCTTTCTAAGCTGCTGTTCGTTGGTCTCTCCGAAGATCCAATCTACGGCGCGCTTGAGAAATTCCATCTTCGCAACACCCCGAACTCTATTCTAAGCAAGATGAGTCTCATGAGCAAGCTTTCTCGGACCTAACCCCCCGCCCCCTCCCCGACGCGGGGAGGGATAAGTGTCTCAGCGCAGCTGCGCGATCAGCTCTTTGAGCTGGCCCTCCATCTGAGCGAGCGCCGCGGCGCGAGCTCGCAGCTGAGTGAGCTCGTCAGGGTCAGCCAGCCGCCGACTGCGCTGAATCTGATCCAAGCGCTGAAGAATCTTCTGCTTGAGCTGGGCGATGACAGCGAGCCCGCGCTCGAACTCCGCGCGGGCTGCCTCTCGTTCGCCGCGCTCAAGATGCAGCATCCCAAGCGCCAGATATCCCCTGGGATAGTCGGGATGCTCTTGTAAGAATTTGGCTAGCTCCGCCCACGCAAGAGTGCGATCCCCTTGCGAGAGGGGCACGAGCACCCGCTGCATAAACTCAGCTTCCAGGCGCAGAGTGGGCTCCGGATCGAGCCGCAAGAGCGTCTTGAGATGCTCTTGCGCGCGCTGAGGTTCTCCCAAGCGTAGAGAAAGATCAGCTAGCTGAATGTACGCGTTCTCCGTGGGGTAAGTCTTCAGAGATCGCTCAAAGTAGTCGCGGGCGCGCTGCAGCTCCCCGCGCTCAGTGTAGACAACCCCAAGATAGTAAAACGCCTTCCCTGGGGCGATCCCCAAAGCAACGCTGCGCTCCAGAGCGATGCGCGCCGTCTCGTAGCGAAAGCTATTCATCTCAGCCTCTCCCTCGTCGAGGGCGATGTCGGCCTGCCAGTCGCGATACGCAAAAAAGCAGACGACAAGCGCAAGAGCGAGCATTGTCGCGCCAACTGTGATCTTGGCCGACGATCGCAGCGTCACCGTCGGCTCAGGGCCAAGCAGCGAGCGCGCGCACAGCAAACTGATAAAGAGCACAAGGTTGAGCTCCGACGCTGGCAAGTGCAACGGAAAGCTCACTGAAGCATCTATCAGAAAAGCGACGATCCCCGCTGAGAGGGCTACGACCCACAGGCGAGCCTGCGGACTCGCCGACGAACGCACAAAAGCATGTGCGCTTCGTATCAGCGTCCCCGCAAAAAACCCAATGGCTAAAAGCCCGATCAGCCCTAGCTCTGCAATGAGCTGTACGTAGTCGTTATGCGCTTGGATTGCGCGGGGCAGATAGAAATTATAGTGCTGCCCCAGCGGGGTCTCTTTGAAGCGCGCTTTATACTCTAAGAACTCGACTTTGTAATCTCCCAGGCCCACCCCGACAAATGGGTGCGCTTTGAGCATCTCGTAGGCAATCCACCAGTTCCAGCTGCGTGCAATCCCAGAGTTCTCCTCCCACAGGCGCTGGAAGAACTGAACGACCCGCTCGATGGGCGTCGGCTCAAGAGTCGCGGCGCGGCCTAAGAGCGCGTTGAGCGGCCCCGGGGGCGATTGCAGCCACACCGTTATGGCCAAGAGAATCACTACAGCCAAGACCCAGCGGCGCTGGCCCGCTATCGCCGATCTGAGCCGAAAGATCATCATCCCACCGAAGAAGAAGATCACAGAAAAGAGCACCGCAAGATACGCCCCAACAGAATTGGCCGCCACGAGCGCCGCGGTCATCGCGATTAAGACTATTAAGAGCGCCAAGCGCGCCCAGCGATTCTCAATCATCACCGAGAGGGCGATCCCCGGCACAAGGAGATGCGCGAGAAACCCCGCAAGATAATTGGGATTCCCAAACGTGGAGATCATCGCCAAGCTGCCTCCTAAAAACCCTGGCGGCCCCGGCACCTTCCCGTAATACTGCAAGAGCCCATAGACTGAAGCGATGCTTGCTGACAGCAAGAGCGCGCTCAGCAGAATCTTCATATCGCGCTCGCTCTCGATCGTGTTGACGATGAGCAAGCCCAGCAGCCCAAAATAGATGAGCCCGACGAAGCTTATCAGACTGAGCGCGAGATTTTCGGCGTTGACGAGCGAGAGCGCGGCCGCGCCCAGCACCCCCAGCGCCGGCCACGCCAGCCGCGTCACGCTGATCTCTATCTGTGAACGAAAGAACAGCTCGACCGCCCAGAGAGCGAGCAAGAGCGAGACGCCAAGATAGAAGAGAGTGCTCTTGGTGTAGCCGTACTCGGTGTTGGGCAGATAGATCACGATGGGGATGGCGAAGACGATGGTCACTAAGAACCAGAAGCGCAGTCTGGAAAGCGACACGGATCGCACGCGCGCCGTAGCGCGCTTCATGAGCGCGCGTGCGGCGTCTAAGCCCCCTCCCCTTGCGGGGAAGAGAGAGCTTCGCTTAGGGGTCTTAGAAGCTTTCCGTGCCTTCCGTGGCTGCATCCCGTGCTTTCCGTGATTCAAAAATACCCCAGCGCCCGCAGGCGTTCCATCAGCCCCTCTTTGTCGGTGCCGCGACCGGCCCGCTCCGGCACACTTCTATCAGTAACGGGCTTGGTGCACGGCACACATCCCAAGCTGCGATAGCCCTTGTCGTAGAGCGGGCAGTAGGGCAACTGGTATTTCTTAATATACTCCCAGACGTCGCGCTCGCGGAAGTGCAGAATGGGGTGTACCCGCACGTGATCGGGCCGCGGGGAGAAATACGTCTCTTGGGATCGAGCGTGGTGCTCATCCCAGCGCACGCCCGTGATGAGCGCGCGCCATCTATATTTCTGGATAGCTTGGTTGAGCGCCTCCGTCTTGAGGCGCTTGGTGCAGAAGAGACAGAAATGGGGATCGCTGACGGGCGGGGCTTCGGCGAGGGCTTCGCGGTTCTGATATATAATGAGCTGGAAGCCCCACGCGCGCGCCAATCTGTCGCGGTACTCGTAGACCTCGGGGAAGTCTACAGTCGTGTCGATGTGCAAGACGGGGATAGGGACGCGCCCATTGCCCGCTCGCCGCACCAGATCGAGCGCCACTAACGAGTCCTTCCCGCCGGTGAAGGCTATGGCCATCTCCGTCCCAAACTCCGCGAGCGCTTGACGTAAGATCTCCAAGCTCTTCTGCTCGCGCTCAACAAGCGTCCACGAAGAGATCTCATGCATAGAGTCTGTTCCCCCTTGTCTGGAAGCTCTCAATGACCTAACCCCCTAGCCCCCTTCCCTACCTCTCCCTGACCCTCTCCGTAAACGGAGAGGGAACGGGTGAGGTCTCCCCTCTCTGTGCCGGGGAGGGGTCAAATGAGTATATCACATTCTCGCCATCGTTGCCCGATAGACGCTCTTGACGTACTGAGCCAGCCCCGCGGGAACGACGGGCCAGACCGCGTTCCACAGTCGAGGGCGTCGGAAGAGCTCGCGCGCGATCTTGCTCGGATAGTCTATATCTCCAAAGCGCTCGATCAGCTTGCGCAGCTGGGGCAGAGCTAAGAGCTTGAGCCCCGCAGCAATGGCAGCATCGTCAAGCTGCGTCAAGATGTGATGAGCTCTCATGCCCAGCGAGAGTTCGCGGTCGAGCTTGGCGCGCCAGCGCCGCTCGTATTCTCTCAAGAATCGCGCTGTGGTCTTCCCCACAAGGGCGCAGCGCGCGGCCACTTCTCCAGCGATTCTGCCGCAGAGCATCCCCGTATAGATTCCCCCGCCGCTGGTGGGCTTGGCTTGTCCGGCAGCGTCGCCAACGATCAAAAACCCGTCGGCGACGGTGCGTCGCGCTGGGCCGATGGGGATCATCCCCGACTGGTACGAGAGGATCCTCCCAGAGCTATGGCACTCTGCGCGCAGGCGCTCAAAGCACGGCTTGGCCTCGCGAAATCTTTCTGTAAGAAGTCCCACGCGCGCGGTGCCCTCGGCAGCGGGGACGGACCAGGCGAAGCCATTGGCCGCAAAGCGTCGTCCGAAGAAGACCTCGACAAAATCTGAGCTCTGCGCGTGATGCTCGATGAGGGCTTGCAGCCCCAACAGCATCTTCTGTGGGCGGGGCAGACCCGCTTGCTGAGCTAAGAGACTGTGAGGCCCATCGGCCCCGATGATGACGGAAGCGTGAAGCTTCTCGCGGGCGCCTGCGGGAGTCTGTGTGAGCAGGACGCGGGTGCCGTGCTCGTAGGGGCCAAGCTCGACGGCGCGCGTCCCAACCCGAACGGCCACTCCGGAGCGTGCCGCGCGCTCCACTAAGTGCTGATCGAATCTATCTCGGTCAATGACGTAGGCGCGGACGCGGTCGCCGCCTAGCTCGTAGACTGAGCCGTCGGGAGAGTGCACGTGCACGCCCGTGATCGCTCGGACAATGATCGAATCTGAAGCACGGGCGAGCCACCAGCCCCGAAGACTTAGCAGCCCGGTACACTGAATCGGGCGGCCGATTTGGGTGTGCTCTTCGAGCAAGAGCACCTTGGCGCCGTGCCGCGCGGCGCTATAGGCGGCCGTCGCGCCTGCCGGCCCGGCGCCCACGACGATCACGTCATAGCGTTGCATACTGTTAGCGCATCACGAGCATGAGGATGGCCCCTTCGCCCTCATCGAACGCTTCGAGGGCTTTGCCGATGATCGCACCCTCACATTGAGTGACGTCAACGCAGCGCATAGCGTAGCCGGGCTTCGAAGCGCTCGTGAGCAGATCCCCCGGTCGGATCGGGCCGTTCTCCGTCGTCGCTTTGACCGGCACACGACCAAGGAGCGCCAAGAGAGCGCGCTCTCCCACGTAGTGACCACGAGCACCTAGGACGACCCCCGGTTGCGTCGATATCACTCCCGCGACCCAGGGGCTGTAGGGCTCTCGCGCCTTGCGGTAGTGCTTGGGATTGTGGGGATCGAGCTCGACGACATCCCCTGGCTCTAAGGGCTCCGAAGCTAGGATATACTCGGCGACGTCGGCGTTGCCACTAAAGAACGAGCCATCAGTACAAACGTTCCCCGTGGCGCGCTCGATGCGGAAGATTGCTCCTGTAGCTGTGCACGAGAGGACTGCCGAGACAGCAGCAAACGCATTGATCCTAGGGCGCGTCTGCCCGTTCTTGGGATCGGTCACAGGAACCCCGGTCGTCTGTAAGACGGTCTCGATCTCCGTCGGCGTGATCGAGGGCTTCGCTTGGATGAGCAGGGCTGCGGTGCCTGCCGCATGGGGTGAGGCCATTGACGTGCCACCAAGGGTAGCCGTTCCACCCCCTATGAACGAAGAAGTGATCAAGGCGCCGGGGGCCTGCAGATCGGGCACACCGTTGGTGATGCACGCGACTTGATCTGCCGCAGTTGTCAAATCCCTGCAGACTTGGGGGTTTCCCCAGCTGATGGACCCGACGTTCGCATCGTAGACTGCCCCTACCGAAACAACAGTGCTGATGCACGCCGGCAGCGACATCTGCGTGGCGTTGGCGTTGTTGCCCGAGGCCGCAAAGCTGATCACGCCGATATTGCGTAGGTTGTTGATCGCTGTGGTCATAGCAGGGTAGGCCGTATCGCACGGAGGCGTGTAGAGATCGAGGCTCCCCAGGCTCATGTTGACAACCTTCACGTTGAGCGAAGCGTTGTGCGTATAGATCCAGTCGAGGGCCGCAACGGTATCGGAGAGATAGCCACTGCCATTATCGCGCAGCACTTTGATTGCGACGAGCTGGGCCTGAGGGGCAACGCCGACGGGAGAGACCGAGCCGTCGGAAGCGGCGATCCCCGACACGTGCGTCCCGTGGCCGTTGCCGTCCTCGGCGACGTTGGGCGGGGAAGGGCAGCTTGCCCCGCTGAGGAAGCAATTCTGTGCGACGATGCGATCCCCAGGCGCAGCGGTGCTGAAGTCGGGGTGGTCTGTATCAATGCCCGTGTCTATGATGGCGATGCGTACCCCATTCCCTCGAATGCCCAAGCTATGCACGCTGTTCGCTTGGATCAAGGGGACGCTCTCGCTGAGGTGAGGCTGGAGGCGGGGCTGGGGAGAGATCGCGCGGAGCACAAGATCGAGCTGGACGCGCATGACGTCCGGATGGCGCTCTAGTTTCGCGATCCCTGTAGCGGTCACGACCCCGGCAAAGGCCGCGATAGACTGAAATCGCCGCGAGAGCTGAAAATCTTGTGGGGTCAGCTCGCGCAGGACGCCCTCGATCCTCTGAGCGATCTGCTGGACCCGCAAAGCTGAGGTGTCCGTCAGGGTGACGATGACGCGAGTGGAGCCATTCGCTTGAATCTCCTGAAGCACCTCAGGATCAACGGGGGAGGAGGGCTGGGCAGAACTGAATCGAACGAGCACAGCCCCAAGGGCTATCCCAGCTATGAGCCATCGCAGGGGTCTCATTTTCATCACCATACCTCGGTACGGTTATGGAGGATGCATAGCGCGATTATAGACCTTACCCTCTTTTCTGTCAAGCCCATTCTTTGAATCACGGCAGGCACGGAACAGCACAGAACAGGAAGGGGCCTGCCCGTGCTCGCGGGCAGGCCCCGCCAAGTCCGCTCGTTCGTTTCCACGGGGCACAGCGTGCTGTACCCCCTCGACACATCCTTCAGAACTTGCAGGCCGTCAGCCGATAGCCCTTGAAGGCATCACCCGACTTGGCTGCCACGCGGATGTAGAAGACCCCGTCAGGTAGAGGGAACGCGCCGGGCGTCCCACTGAAGACCTCGGCCAGAGCACCCTGGCTGGTGCCGCTTTCACCGTCAATGGTGATGATGACCGCATCACCTGACGTACGCAAGCTGAACGAGATATCCGCGTTGTAGCCATCATGGTCGTGGGGCGCGCCTCCGTAGTTGAGGCTGCCGTCAATGGCAATGAAGACGCGCTCCGTCGCCCCGATGGCAATCGGCCCGAAGTAATCCACGTCGGTGTCGCTGCTGAAGCTGCCGTCCATCGTCCAGCCCGCGGAAGGAGAAGGCACAGGGACGTTGTCCGAGCCGCCCGCGCCGAAGCCTGGCCTCTGGTTGCCGGTTGCCTCGCTGTAGACTTGCGTGCAGGCCGGCAGCGCCGGGACGCTCTCAGCGCCGGCGATCGTGCCGTTGGTGGCGTCGTTCATCTCCGTGAGCTGGCCCAGCGAGCCGTCGGGGACGTGGATGTAGAGGTCGAACGGACCGACTGTAGTCGTCGAGCCATAGCCCTGGATGAAGATCAGCTCGCCGATGTTCCCAAACGGATGCCCAGCGATCGCCGAGTTGAGCCCACCGCCACCGCCCGTGGGCGGGTAGACCACGTCTGGCGGCGTCGTATAGCCATGTCCGGCGTCGTCATCGCACTCGATGTCCGGTGGTGTGGCCGCGGCACAGCTCGAGTAGACCGGCACGCCAGACGTTGTCGTCCTCAGACGCATCACGGTGTCGTTATTTGTGGCACCACGCTTCGCGTACGCGAAGACCGCCGGCAGGTTCGCAGGTGGCGGTGGCGGTGGCGAGCCGATGTCGGTCATCACAACAATCAGCAGGTTGTATGTCCCGCCGGTGCCGGTGTCGGGATCGGCGTTCCGTCGGATGTTGACCGCGTAGTCCTCAGGTGTGTTCGGCCAAGTGTCGGCAGAGTCATACTCGTAGTGCTTCGAGCACGATTCTGACGCGGGATTGGTCGCCGTGCCGGTACCCGCGGAGTCACAGTTCGGCAAGCCCGCGGCTCCGACGAACGGGATCTTGACGTTCGTAGAGACTCTCCAGAGCTCGAGCCGAGAGTTCCATTCT
Source organism: Candidatus Acetothermia bacterium (assembly GCA_028275205.1). Classification (GTDB taxonomy): domain Bacteria; phylum Bipolaricaulota; class Bipolaricaulia; order RBG-16-55-9; family DRXL01; genus JANXCC01. The sequence continues at coordinate 1,848 of JAPWVB010000003.1, read as the reverse complement.
CCGGGGTTGGGTTGCAAAGCGCTGGCCCACAAGACAGTGTTTCCGCCGGGGACGAGGAAGCGATAGTAGTCACTGCCTCCTACGCCGCCGCCCGTGCCAGAGATGACCGCCGGACAGGTGTTGATAAGCTGCCCAGTGGCCGGAGTGTCGTTGGGCTCGCTCTCGGTGATGACAGCAGACGTCGGCACCACGGCGACGTAGAGCCGGTACGGAGTCATAGTAGAGCCACTGCCAGGGGCGCCAGTATTGCTGTACTGCTTCACCAAGATGTTATAGGTGCCGGCAGCTAAGTTAAGACCAGCGATGGACGAGCTTATTCCACCTTGGCCGCCGTCGTCGTCGTCGCACTCAGTGAAGCCGGTTCCGGTGCAGCTGCTCCCCGTGGTGACCGGGCTCACGCCGATGAAGAGAGTCGAGTCTGTGTTCGTCGTGGCTATATTGGTGCGCACGTACGCGAAGACCAGGGACGGTTCAGTGACAGTGATTTGATAGTAGTCCAGATCGCCCGCGGGCGTGATGCCGCCGCTGACGATGGCCGTCCCTTGGCCGGGCGCGAGGTTGAGGGGCTGCGCGCTTGCATTGTCGTTATTGGGCTCGCTCTCGGCAATGAGATTGGCCGGACACTGTGGCTGGGCCGGCGGTGTGAAAGTGTTAGTGTAGGTGCAGGTGACCGTTTCGCCGGGGTCGAGGTCAATATTGGCGGTCTGGCCGACGACCGTGGTGCCGCCGTCAGGGTCGGTGCAGACTAAGCTCGTGAAGCTCCAGCCTGTTGGCGGAGTGCCCTCGGTGACGGTGTGGCTGCCAGGGATGATATTAGTGAAGGTCTGGGAACCGGAGCCGCTCGCAGTGGTGATCGAGAAAGAGCCGGGCAAGCCGCCGGTGCCGCTGGTGGTGTAATTGAACGTATCATCCCCGCCCACAGCCGCCTTGTTGATCACGATCGTGCCGCGCTTGGTATTGGTGTAAGTACAAGTGACTGTTTCGCCCGGATCGAGGTCAATATTGGCGGTCTGGCCGACGACTGTGGTGCCGCCGTCAGGGTCGGTGCAGACTAGGCTCGTGAAATCCCAGCCTGTTGGCGGGGTCTGTTCTGTCACGGTGTAGGAACCGCCTGCCAAGTTGGCAAATGTCTGGCTACCGCTGCCACCAGAAGTTGTGATCTGGAAGGTAGCGGGCAGGCCGGTGCCGCTGGCGGTGTAATTGAACGTATCATCCCCGCCCACAGCCGCCTTGTTGATCACGATCGTGCCTAGCTGCTTAGTGTTGACAAACGTACAAGTGACCGTAGCTCCCGGAGCTAAGGTGATGGTCGCGGTGCGGGAGGGGACGTCGCCGCTGCCACCTGTAGTACAGGTGATCGCTGTGAGCAAGAACCCAGGCGAGGGATCAGCTTCGGTCACGGTGTACGTCCCAGGGGCCAGGCCTGTGAAGGTCTGGGTATTGGGCCATGTCGGATCACCATCATCATCGAGGGTGAAGGTCGCCGGGACCAAACCACCCGTGCTCGAGAACGAGAAGTCCTGCGGGTCATCGGGGACAGCGTCCTTAATGATAATGATCTTAGCACCCTGGATGGCGCGGGTGATAGACGCCTTGGCCGTCCTGCCCGAGGCAGTCGTCAGCGTCACCTCGAGCGTGCAGCTGGGCGTCTCCACTGTCGGGGTGAACTCTGTCGTGACGGTCTTTTGATCGGTCGGCCCAATCGTAGCAGGGTTGAAGGTCCCGCAAGCTGGGCTAGCGCTGAAGCTATAGGTCCACAGGCCTGAGGAGCTCCCGGGATTGCCCGTGGCCGTCAGCGTGACTGGTGCTCCAATGAGATACGGCCCCGCAGGCCCGGTGAGCGTCACC
>JAPWVB010000034.1 GCA_028275205.1 Candidatus Acetothermia bacterium | reverse complement strand
ATCTTCGCCTGCAGTGTGAAGAAGAACTCAAGGGCAAGTTGCTCACCTTGCGTCGGGCTTATCTGGAGACCGCGGGGCGCCTGGAGGCCCTCGAGAATCTCATGACACAATCGCTGAAATCGTTTCTCACCCTCGCTCGGCACTTGCTGCGCCTGAAGGGGATTCGGCCAGCCCATGAATTTTTGGAGATCTTAGCTCAAACGGAAGAGACATTTGGGCTCTCGCTCGAAGCGATGCGCACCGTGCACAGCGTCCGTCTGGGAGCGGTGCGCCTTGAGAGATCCGAAGCCCAAGAGCTCTTCGATCGCTACGTGGCAGAGATCGAGCAGCTCGCCGCGTGCGCCGATACGATCTTGAGAGAGACGCAATGATGCGGAAGATTCTCGCTCTGCTCGTGCTCATCTCCGTTGGTGCTCTTGCTCAAGAGATCCCCGCGCCCCAGGGGTACGTCTCGGACTACGCCGAGGTTCTCACGCCCCAGACGCGCGACAAGCTCACGGCGCTGCTGCAAGAGCTCGAGCAGAAGACGACAGCGCAGATCGCCGTCTTGACGGTGAAGACCACGCAACCCTACGATGACTTTGAGTACGCGCTGAAAGTCTTTGATAGTTGGAAGATCGGCCAGAAGGGGAAAGATAACGGGGCGCTCTTCTTCGTCGCTGTCGAAGATCGTCGGGTGCGGATCGTGACGGGCTACGGCTTGGAAGGGATTCTCCCTGACGGGAGAGTCGGGGCGATCTTGGACGAGTTCGTCCTCCCAGAATTTCGTGAAGGGCGCTTCGATGAGGGGATCTCCAAGGGCGTCTGGGCCGTCGCTTTGATCATCGCCAAGGACGCGGGCGTGGAGCTGACCGGCCAAGCCCCTGTAGATATTGAGCGCGTGACGAATCCGTCCCCGATCGCGCTCGTCGTCGCGCTCATTATACTGTTCCTCATAGTGAGTCTGATGATACGCTATGGGGCGCGTCGGGAGCGCCACAGCACGACGATCCCCTGGTGGATCTGGCTGGCCGGCTCAGGCGGCGGCCGATCGTGGCGGGGAGGGAGCTTCGGAGGATTTGGCGGAGGATTTAGCCGCGGGGGCTTTGGCGGATTTGGCGGCGGGCGCACCGGCGGCGGTGGCGCCGGACGTGGATGGTAAAGAAAGGAGGTCTTATGAACAGAGCTTTGTGGATCACGGTTGGGGTGCTTGTCGTCTTAGGGATCGCGGCGTACTCGCTCTTTGCGGGGACGTACAATCAATTCGTCACCCAGCAAGAAGAGATCAGACAGCGCTGGGCCCAAGTGGACAATCAGCTTCAGCGGCGCAACGATCTCATCCCGAACTTGGTGGAGACGGTTCGCGGCTTCGCCGGGCAAGAATTGACGATCTTTCGCGAGATCGCCGAAGCTCGGACGAAGTACGGCGGCGCGGTGCAGATCTCTGACAAGATCGCGGCGGCCAATGAGCTAGGCAGCGCCCTGGCGCGGCTCTTGGTGATCGTCGAGAACTATCCGACGCTCAAGTCAGATCAGACTTTTATCAGACTGATGGACGAGCTGGCGGGCACGGAGAATCGCTTAGCTGTTGAACGGATGCGCTACAACGAGGCCGTGCAAGCTTATAATGCGAACATCCGGCGCTTCCCTAATAATTTCTTAGCGCAGCTCTATGGCTTTCAACCTGCGCCGTACTATGAAGTACCCCCGGAAGCGAAGGTCGTCCCCAAGGTGACGTTCACGCCGCCACCGCCGCCCAAGGAGCCGTAGACTCACCTTGACCTCACCCCTTCCCTCTCCGTAAACGGAGAGGGCTAGGGTGAGGTAGTCACTTGTAAAAGTCACATAATGGGCAGCGCCAGTCGGTGCCGTCGGGGCGCTCAGGATGGCGCGTGTTATCTAAGTACTGCTTGAGTTGATGGTAGAGTTCGCACTGCCGGCGGAAGGCCTCTTCGGGGGTTTCGCAGTAATCGAACTGAAAGTATCGGTAGCTGCGGCCGAGCCATTTGAGGAGTTTATCGCGCACATCGCGGTCATCGCGCCCAAGGAAGCGTGGCTGTCCTCCTGGCACCGTGTGGAGCAGAAAGATGCCCGGCCGGGGCTTGCGCACCATCTGTTTGATCGTGCGATCGTTCAGTAAGAACGGCCCTCGAATACGCGATCACTCCTTGAGTCTGTTCTGCTGAATTATAAGCGGAGCGGGCTGGGCCGCGCAAATCTCTTCGGGTTTGCGGGCGGGATCGCATCTGTTATAATATACAAAGTCGGGATGTGGCGCAGCCTGGTAGCGCACACGCTTGGGGTGCGTGGGGTCGCGGGTTCAAATCCCGCCATCCCGACCATTCTTGTCCGCCCCTCGTGGGGAGACCTTTCTGTGATGGCGGCCCTCCGGCCAAGACCCAATCTCTAAATCTTTCAGAGGGGGTGCTGTCCATGCGCACGGTGCTCGCTGGCGCGTTAGGGGAGGATGCTCATGTCGCGGGTGTGGCAAGCTTTCTCAAATTAGCCGAAGAAGTCGGCTGGAAGACGGTCTATCTTGGCCCGGCTGTGCCCATCGAACGCTTTCTCGAGAGCATCCGTCGGCATAATCCAGATTTGGTCGCCGTCAGCTATAGATTAACCCCGGAGACGGGCGAGGCGCTGTTGAAGCAGTTTATCGAAGCTGTCCGAAAAGCGGGGCTCGAGCAGCGACGCTTTGCCTTCGGGGGCACACCGCCCTTGGCGGAGCGTGCCCGAAAGCTGGGGTTCTTCGAGCGCTGTTTCTCTGGAGAAGAGCCCCTAGAAGAGATCATCGCGTATCTGAAGGGCGAGCTCTGGCGGGGCACAAGCGAAAAAGACTTCCCCCAGACGTTCGTGGAGCGTTTGGCGTGGAAGAGGCCATTCCCACTGATCAGACATCACTTTGGGCGGCCCACCGTCGAAGAGACTATCGCCGGGATTCGCGAGATCGCCGAAGCCCGTGTGCTCGACGTCATCTCGCTGGGCATTGATCAAGACGCTCAAGAGAACTTCTTTCATCCCGAACGCCAAGACCCACGGCGCAAGGGTGCCGGCGGCGTCCCCGTGCGCTCCGCAGAAGAGTATCGCGCCCTCTATCAAGCGAGCCGATGCGGAAACTACCCCCTCATGCGGGCATATTCGGGAACAGACGATCAGCTCAGGCTCGCCCAGCTCTACGTCGAGACGTTCAACAACGCCTGGTGTGCCACGTCTATCTTCTGGTTCAATCAATTGGATCGTCGCGGCCCGTTGAGCTTAGAAGAGTCTATTCGAGTCCACCAAGAGCTGATGCGCTGGCACGGCGAACGCAATATCCCCGTAGAAGTGAACGAGCCCCATCACTGGGGGATGCGCGATGCTCCTGATGTCATCTACGTCGTAACAAGCTTTCTTTCGGCCTATAACGCCAAGCAGATGGGCGTGAGAGACTATATCGCCCAGTATATGTTCAACAGCCCGGCGGGGCTGTCGGATCGCATGGATTTAGCAAAGATCTTGGCGTGTATTGAGCTTGCAGAAGCGCTCGCCGACGAGAACTTCAGGGTCTATCGGCAGGCGCGCACGGGGCTGCTCAGCTACCCCGTCGATCCCGATGCCGCCCGGGGACACCTGGCAGCATCTGTATATCTGCAGATGGCGATCAAGCCCCATGTTGTGCACGTCGTCGGAGCGACCGAAGCGCATCATGCCACGACGGCCCAGGAGCTGATCGAGAGCGTCAAGATCGCTCGCAGAGCGATCGAGAACGCCCTGCGCGGCGCCCCCGATATGACCGCTGACCCGATCGTACAGCGCCGCAAGGAAGAACTCATCACTGAAGCCCAGGTCACACTCGAAGCGATCAAGAAGCTTGCCGGGCCAGATGTGCCCGATCCGTGGGTTGATCCGGCAACGCTCGCCCGCGCGGTGACGGTGGGGATTTTAGATGCACCGCACTTGAAGGGCAGCCCCATCGCCAAGGGGCAGATCGTCACGCGCATCGTTGACGGCATGTGCGTAGCTGTTGACCCCCAGACGGGCCGGCCCCTCAGCGAGGCTGAACGTATAGCACGGTTGGGCATCACCGTCTGAAGGAGGCACGATGTGTGGCATCGCCGGATACTTTGATATGGAGCGAACGATCTCGCAAAACCCGATCTCCGTCGCCGCGATGCTCGAGAGACTGCGGCATCGCGGGCCGGATGATTTTGGGGTTTGGCAGAGCAAGCGCGCTGCCCTCGGACACACCCGGCTCTCTATTATTGATGTACCCGGTGGCCACCAGCCTATCGCCAACGAAGACGGCTCTATCCACATTGTCTATAACGGTGAGATCTATAACTTTCAAAGCTTGCGAGCTACGCTAGTGTCGAGGCATCGCCTGCGCACGCGCACCGATACTGAAGTCGTCATCCATTGTTACGAGGATCACGGCCCGGATTGTGTGAAGCTCTTCGATGGGATGTTCGCGTTCGCTCTTGTAGACGGTGACGAACTCTTTTTAGCGCGCGACCCGCTGGGGGTCAAGCCGCTCTACTACGCGATCAGTGATGGGCGGCTGTACTTCGCCTCAGAGATCAAGGCGCTCCTGCCGATCACCACGGATATTGTAGAATTTCCGCCGGGCCACTGGTTCCACACCAAGCTCGGGTGGACGAAGTATTTCGATCTGCCAGGCTTCGCCTGGACCGTACACCGTGCCGCCGCAGGCGGCACGATGAACAGTCCAGGCGAAGCCTGGTGGGCAGCAGCGGTGCGCGAGGCGCTTAAGGCAGCCGTCGAAAAACGCCTCATCGCCGACGTGCCGGTGGGAGTCTTCTTGAGCGGAGGTCTGGATAGCAGCCTCATCGCGGCCTTGATGAAACAGCACATCCCCACGCTGCACTCGTTCTCCGTGGGCACAGCCCAAGGGCAAGACCCGCTCTACGCCCGGCGTGTCGCCGAATATCTTGGCACGGTGCATCACGAATATATCTATACGGAAGCTGAAATGCTTACGATATTGCCCACGGTGATCTATCATTTGGAGTCGTTTGATTTCGCTCTGGTGCGCAGTGCCATCGCCAACTATCTTGTCGCGCGCCTTGCGCGGGATTTCGTGAAAGTCGTGCTCGTAGGCGAGGGCGCCGATGAGCTCTTCGGCGGCTATCACTATCTCAAAGAGATCCCTGACGAAGAGCGGCTGCGCCGTGAGCTGCTGGTGATCACAAGTCGGCTGCACAACTCCAATCTCCAACGAGTAGACAGAATGACGATGGCCCACGGCATCGAAGGGCGCGAGCCCTATCTCGATGTAGAGCTCATCAAGACGGCCCTGGCGATTCCCCCTGCGCTCAAGCAGCACAACGGTATAGAGAAGTACATCGTGCGCCGGGCGTTTGTGGGCTCCTTGCCCGACGAGATCCTCTGGCGCGAAAAAGAGAAATTTTCCCGTGGGGCAGGCTCGGCTTTGGTCTTCGAGCAGATCGCCGAGCGCGAGATCTCCGACGGGGAGTTCGAGCGCGAGCGCCATCTCCCCAACGGCTTGACGCTGCGCTCCAAAGAAGAGCTCTACTACTACAGAATCTGGCGGCGCTTCTTCCCCGATAGTGTCATAGGGTGCTTGAGCTGGACAACCCGTCCCGAAGCGAGGTGATTTTATGCCCAAGAATATCTCTTTCACTGTGATCGGAGCTGGGCACGGCGGCAAAGCCATGGCCGCCCATCTGGCCCTCATGGGGTACCCTGTCACGCTCTACAATCGCACTCCGGAGAATATTAAGACCATCAAAGCCCGCAAGGGCATCGAGCTGGAGAGCTTCCCCGGCGGCCCACACGGCTTCGCGAAGCTCAAAAAGTGCACGTCCGACCTGAAAGAAGCCCTGTCGGACGCCCACGTCGTGATGGTCGTGGTGCCCTCATCGGCCCATCGAGAGATTGCGCAGAATTGCGCTCCGTATCTTGTAGACGGCCAGATTATCATCCTCCATCCGGGGCGGACCTGCGGCGCTATCGAGTTTGCCAAAGTCCTCAGAGATGCCAATTGTTCAGCGCAAGTGATCGTCGCTGAAGCCGAGACGTTCATCTACGCCAGCCGCTCGATCGGCCCGGCCCACGTCCGCATCTTCAGCATCAAGGACGCGGTGCCGTTGGCGGCCCTGCCCGCTACGCACACCCACAAGGTCTTAGATATCATCAATGAAGCTTATCCCCAATTCATAGACGGGGGCAACGTCCTCCAGACGGGGCTCGATAACATGGGCGCGATCTTCCACCCGGCTCTAACGATCCTCAACGCCGGCTGGATCGAGTCCACCAAGGGGAATTTTCAGTTCTATATTGACGGAGTGACGCCTTCGACTGCGCGGGTGCTCGAGGTCTTAGACCGCGAGCGGGTCACCATCGCTGCAGCCCTCGGGATTCGCGCCACAACAGCCCTCGACTGGCTGAAGATGGCCTACGACGCCAAGGGCGAAAACCTCTACGAAGCGATCCACGCCAACCCCGGCTACTATGGGATCATGGCCCCTCCGCGCTTGGAGCATCGCTATATCTTCGAAGACGTGCCCATGAGCCTCGTGCCCATCGCCGCGCTGGGGAAGCGCTACGGCGTGGAGACTAGGGCTATCGAGAGCATCATTCATCTGGCGTGTATCATCCATCGCACGGACTACTGGCGGCGCGGGCGCACCCTCGAGAAACTCGGCATTGAACATCTCAGCGTCAGCGAGCTGACGCGCTACGTCAATGAGGGCGTGTTGCCCTAGAAGGGCCACAGTCTGGGGATCACGAGCATCGCCACGACCCACACGAGAATGTTGAGCCCGGCCCCGACGCGCAGATAGTCCGAAAATCTATACCCACCCGGGCCAAAGACAATGGTATTTGATTGATGCCCAATCGGCGTCATGAAGCTCGACGAGGCCGCGACGGCCACCCCCATCAGGAACGGATAGGGGTTGACTCCCAATTGCGCAGCAAGCGAGATGGCAATCGGCGCCAAAAGCACAGCAGCAGCGGCATTCGAGAGGATCTCTGTGATCAGCGATGTGAACGCCATCAGCGCCCCCAAGACAAACAACGGGCCGAATGAGCCGATCCCCTTCAAGATGAATTCAGCCAGCAGTTGCGCGGCCCCTGTCCTCTCCAGGGCGATCCCCGCGGGGATCATCCCCGCCAAGAGAAAGATCACCATCCAATCTATAGATTCATACGCCTCTTCGAGCGTGAGACAGCGCGTGAGCACCATGAGCACAGCCCCTAAAGCCCCCGCAACGCTGATATGCAACACGCCCAAGCCGGCAAGGGCGAGGACTCCCACAAAGATCAGCACCGTCACTGGGGCTTTCTCGATGCGCAACGCTTGGAACGCTAACGGGCTCATCAAGATGAAATTCTCCCTAGGGATCTGGGCAAGACGCTGCTCTGGCCCCTGAAGCAACAGCGTATCCCCAAACTGCAACGGGATTTGCGAAAGCTGCCCCCGCAGGAGCGTCCCATGGCGCGCGATCGCCAGCACTGCCACACCGTAGCGATTGTGAAAATCGAGCTCAGCCAATGTCTTTCCGATGAAGGCCGCGTGAGGGGCGAGCGTCGCCTCTACGCGTTTGATCTCCTCGGACTTGTGCCAGGGATGGGTGTACTCGACTTCGGGGCGTATCTCTACCCCGAATTCGTCTTTTAGTTTGAAGATCTCTTCGGCTTTGCCGCTAACAATGAGCACATCGTTGGCGTGGAGGCTCGCCCAGCCCCAGATATCGAAGATCTGTCTCTTCCCTCGGCGGATCTCGATGATCTCAATCCCTCGCTCGCGCCAACCCAGCTCATGCAGCCGTTTGCTGATGAGTTGCGAACCCTTGGGGATAACTAACTCCGTCAGAAAATATTTGGGCATGGAGTCAGTGATTTCTTCGCGGCGGCGGGCAGGAATGAGCCAGCGCCCGATCAAGACCATATACAACACGCCTGTCCCAACGACCACAAGACCAATGGGAGCAAACTCGAACAGCTCAAACGGGCGCAGGCCGTTTTGAACCGCGATCGTGCTCACGAGAATATTGGGCGGCGTTCCGATGAGGGTGCAGAGCCCGCCCATCAGCGAGCCGTACGCCAGTGGGATGAGCAATTTGGAGGGGCTGATCGCGCTCTCATGAGCGAGCGTCATCACCACCGGCAAGAGGATCGCGACAGCCCCAACGTTGTTGATGAACGCCGACAGAGCCGCAACCGTCAGCATAATCACGAGAGTGAGCGCCCACTCGCGATGTCCGGCAAGAGCTCGCATCGCGCGCCCGATGAAAGAGGCGATCCCCGTCCGAGCCGCAGCAGCGCTCATCACGAACATCGCCCCAACGGTGATGACGGCGGGGTTGCTGAAGCCGCTGAAAACCTCACTCGTGCTCACCAGCCCTGTGAGGGCTAAGGCCAAGAGCACCAGCATCGAGACGAGATCCGCACGGATGCGCTCGCTGAGAAAGAGCACGAGCGCCGTGCCAAGAATAACGAACAGAAGAGTGATTTCCATCAGCAACATTATAGCGTCCGTGGAGCAGGCACGTCAACGGAATCGTTTCATCAAGATCGGGGTCAGCAAGGCCAGCGCCAAGACCGTGATCACCGTCATCCCCAAGACCGAAGGCGTCGGCGCTAAGCCCGCCAGGATGATAGAGAACTCGCCGCGCGGGATCAGCGCTACCCCCAAGCGCCATGAAGCACTCTTGCTCAATCTCATAAGCTGTCCAATCACCCAGCCCGTGCCAAGCTTCCCCCACACCGCAGCAAGAATCACGAAGATGCTCGCGAAGAGCACGTGAGACGCTTGAGAGAGCTCCATGAGCAGGCCGAACGAGACGAAGAAGATCGCGGCGAAGAGATCGCGAAACGGGGAGATCACGCGGTCCACGCGCTCGCGGAACTCGCGCTCCGGCAGAATAAACCCGGCAAAGAACGCCCCGATCACCCCCGAAAGCCCAAGCCATTCGGCAAGCGCGGCCAACACCATCAAAAACGCGACCACAAAGAGCAAAAAGACCTCAATAGATTCGTGGGCCATCAGGCGGCGCAGCACCGGGCGCAGCAGCGTCGCTGCCCAGAACGCCCCGGCAAAAAATCCTACAGTCTTGACTAAGACAAGCCCCATTCCCCACGCATCTAGTTCCCCGGCGTGGACTACGCCAGCGACGATCGCAAGATAGAGCGCAGTGATGAGGTCTTGAAAGACGGAGATGCTCACCGCGTACTCGGTCTCCGGCAGGGCGCTGCGCCGAAAATCAATGATGAAGCGCGCCATGATGGACGTGCTGTTATTGTAGAGCACTCCTCCCATAATGAGGGCACTCATCACGTCGAGACCAAGCCCTAGCCCCAAAAGAATCCCCAGGGGCAGATTGATCAGGGCGTCCAGAGCCGTGGCGACGAAGATCTTCCGGCTGCTGTGTCGCACCCGCTCCGGTGAGAAATCAAGCCCAATAGTAAAGAGCAGCAGCATCGCCCCCAGCTGGGCCAGAAACCCAACGACCTCAGAGTGGGGAATGAAGAACTTCAAGAGAATCCCGGCGATGATGAAGACGGAGACGCTCGATTGCCTCAAGCGATGGGCCAGCAGTGCTCCGAGGTAGAGCGCAAAGAGTATGAGGCTCAGCTCAAAAAGCATCGTCAGTGCAGAGCGAAGCGCTCTTTGAAGGCTTGGACTTGGGCTTGCTCACCGATGACGACCACCGTATCGCCGGCATCGAGCTTGGTATCGGGCGAGGGGTTGAGGATTTTCTTCGTCGGCCCGAAGAGGGCGATGATCGTAGCACCGGTGAGCTTGCGGACTCTGTTCTCTTGGATGGTCTTTCCTGCTAGCGGGGAGTGCGCAGGGATCTTCAGCCACTCGATGGTCAGCTCTTTCATCACTAGTCGTGCCGTATCTTGGACGTCGGGCTGAAAGTGAGTGCCGATCAAGATGGCGCCCAGCTCGCGGGCTTCGGTGTCGCTGAGCTCAATGACGGACTCCGGAGTCTCTTGAGCCGGGAGAAAGCGATAGATCTCGCGGCGCCCGGTCTTGTGAATGATGACGCAGATCGTTTCGCCCTCTTCGGTCTCGAACGAGAACTTCATGCCGATGCCGGGAAGCTCGACCTCACGGACTTCCATAGATGATCCTCTCTTAACCTCACCTTAACCCTCTCCGTTTACGGAGAGGGAATGGGTGAGGTCACCTCAGTATACTGAGGACGGACGACGATGGCCAGGGGAGATTTGCCTGGCCTGGCGCACCTCGACTATAATCTCGCTACGATCTTTCCGACGAGGGGGAGTGACGATGGAGCCCATCGAGATCAAAGTGTTAGACAAGGGCTTTGTGCGGCTCATTGATTTTATGGGCGGTGACGAGACGGTGGTGCTGGCGGCGCGGGTCTCCACGGGGAAGGGGCTCAAGGGCGAAGAGCAAGACCGCAAGCTCATCCATTATCTGATGAAACACCGTCACGAGACGCCGTTTGAGCACTCGGTCTTTCAGTTTCACATCTCGTGTCCACTCTTTGTGGCCCGCCAGTGGTTCAGGCATAGAATTGCTTGCATCACTGGCGACACCGAGCTGTGGTTTGACGCTCCAGCCCTGTGGAAGAGAGAGCGCCGCCATCGGGTATATAAGATGACAGTCGCTGAATTCTACCGCAAGTGGCAAGAGGGGGCTCGCCCTATTCCCCACTGGCGTGATCCGCGCATCCAGTTATATCTTCCGCTGCGGGAACGCCTGCAGCAGATGCACCTGCGCTGTCTGAATGAGCACACTCATGAGATTGAGACCACTCATGTCGTAGACGTCGTCCAATCGGGGGAGAAGGATGTCTTTCGAGTCACCCTGGCCGATGGCAAAACGATCAAGGCCTCACGCGATCATCGCTTTTACACAACGGAGGGCTGGCAAAGCTTGGAGCAGATGGTTGGCCTCGAGATGACTTCCTCTGGACGAGTGACCATGTCGAAGGACGCTTATGTTTATACGAATGGCGAGCCGAAGTGGCGATCCCAAAGCTGGCTGCAGGAGCGGCGCGCTCAGGGCGCTCGGGTGGCAGAGATTGCTCAAGAAGCCGGATGCTCTTACCACACCATTCGCAAATGGCTCAAGAAGTATGGCTTGCAATTCCGCCCTGAGGAGACCCGCTTT
>JAPWVB010000036.1 GCA_028275205.1 Candidatus Acetothermia bacterium | reverse complement strand
ATATCGTGGGGTTGGCGTCGTGCGCCGGGGGCAGTGGGCTCATTGCTGCCAGTAGGTCTGCAGAGGGCACGACCCTGCAGGTCATCAACACGTTCTCCAAGGAGATCGTTGCGAGCACCAGCGTCGCGATAGCCAATCCCAGCGCGCTCGCGGTCAATCGCGACTGCGCTACGGCGTTCGTCGCTGACGCAGCTGCCAACAAAGTCTTCGTGGTCGCCCTGCCCGGCGGCGCCGTGCGCGCCGAGATCGCCGTGGGGAAGAGGCCCGTCGCGCTCGCTCGCGCCACCCATAACGCCGATCTCTACGTTGTGAACGCCGACGACGGCTCGGTCTCGGTCATCAATACCCAGACGAATGCGCTCAAAGCGACGGTCAAAGTCGGCACCCAGCCCAGCGCCATCGCGCTCTACTCATCGGGTGCGCACAACCGCGCGTTCGTCACCAACACGGGCAGCAATACGATCGGCATCATTGATATCAATGACGATCCGGCCAACGAGAATCGCTACAGAGTGATCGCTACGGTTCAGACCGGCCCACAGCCGAGCGCCATCGCGACGAATGTTGGCTCATGGCTCGGCGATATGTATGCGTACTTCATCAATCAAGGGGACAATACGATCAGCCGCGTGACAATCACAGCGCCGCATATTGTAGACTCGACCGTGTCTGCTGGGGGCAAGCCCGCCGCGATCTTTCTCGATTCGGTGCGCTTCTGCGCGTATACGGTGAATTCAGGTGATGGCCAGAGCGCGATCGCTGTAGCCGTCGCGCAGTTCATCAGCAGTCCCAACCCCACTGTTCCTACGGGCAAAGACCCGTTCCACGCCGTGACGCCGTATGCTGTTGCGGAGAAGTTGGGCCCGGTGGCGCTCTTTGTGCCGTTGACTATTCAAGAGCGAGTGCCGGGGAACCCGGAGCTCGTGAGCCGCATCCAACGACAGCTCTGGGCGGCCAACACCGCCAAGCCCGGCGAGCTCAATCTCTATATCTTAGATGGGCTGTGCCCACAGCTGAGAGGGGATGAGCCGTAACGATCCGCAGTTGTTGCTCCACCCAGGGTGCCGTGAGAGGGAAGATCCCTCTCACGGCATTCTTTTACGCTCTTACGGTGAAGATGGGCTCTAGGTTGCGTAGCTTTGCCTCCGGCCCCACGGCGCTCAAGCTCAAGCCATCACTGCTGAAGAGCTCGCGCGCAATCTGTTGGATCTCTTCGGAAGTGACCTGCTCGATCTTCTGCACCAGCTCTTCGACCGGCGCGTGAATCTGATAGAGCTCCCCAATCCCAAGGCGCACCATCCGCGAGTGTGCCGTCTCCAGCCCCAACAGAATGTTGCCCTTGAGCTTCTCTTTGGCTAGTCGCAGCTCGCTCTGTGGCACGGGCTCCCGCACCAGACGATATATCTCTTCTATTGAGATTTCGACCGTCTGGCGGGCGTTCTTGGGGTCTGTGCCCACATAGATGATAAAAAGCCCGCTGTCCTCAAAGAGATTGGCGCTGCTGAAGACCGCATAGGCGAGCCCCAGCTCTTCGCGAATCTTCTTGAAGAGGCGCGAGCTCATGCCCCCGCCAAGGATCGTGTTCATCACTTCGAGAGCGAATCTGCGTTCGTCGTGGCGCCCGACGCTGGGCACACCCAAGACTAAATTCGCTTGCTGAGAGTCGCGATCTTCAATATAGAAGTGCTTAGTGGGCTGCGGGGGCTGACGCGACGGCAGACGCGCCCCAGGCTCCAATCCCCCAAACACCCTCTTGACGGCGTCCACCACTCGCTGGGGCGCGATCGCTCCCGCCGCGGTCACGATCAAGTGCTCCGGCTGATAGTATCTGTGAAATTCAATGATCCCCGAACGGTCAAAGCGCTGCACCATCTCGGCTTTCCCCAAGATGGGCCGCGCCATGGGATGCTGATGATCCCAGATGCGCTCCACAAAGAGATCGAAGACTTTCTCTTGGGGGTTGTCTTCCGTCATGCGGATCTCTTCGAGCACGACCCCTTGCTCTTTGCGGATATCTTCTTCGGCGAAGCGCGGGTTCTTCACTAAGTCTGCAAGAATATCCAAAGCAGCCTCGAGGTGCTCTGGAAGGACATCAATGTGAAAGAGCGTATACTCTTTGTGGGTCATGGCGTTGATGTACCCGCCGAGGGCGTCTACTTCCTCGGAGATCTGAAACGCCGTTCTGTTGAGGGTTCCCTTGAAGACCATGTGCTCGATGAAGTGGGCCATGCCCGCTTGATGAGCGGGCTCATCGCGGCTGCCCACGCGTACCCACACGCCCAGCGCTAACGGGCGATCCTCTATGGGCTCCACGAGCACCCGGACGCCGTTTTCGAGCTGCTCTGCGTAGCAGTTGGGATAGAGTTCGCGCATCAGGTCTTGATCTTCAGCCCTGCCTTCCCTAGGCGCTTGAAGGCGTAGCGCCCCTCTTTATCAATGCGAATCACCTGGACGAGCACAGGATCGCCAACCTTGACGACATCCTCGACGCGCTCGACGTAGCCGTCAGCAAGCTGCGAGATGTGAATCAACCCGCGCACGCCCGCCTCCGTCTCGACAAACGCTCCGTAGTCCGCAAGCCCCACGATCTTCCCCGTAAGCACGTCGCCGACTTTGACTGCCCCGGGCGAGGGCGCTTCCTTATCGCGGACCA
Source organism: Candidatus Acetothermia bacterium (assembly GCA_028275205.1). GTDB lineage: Bacteria > Bipolaricaulota > Bipolaricaulia > RBG-16-55-9 > DRXL01 > JANXCC01. The sequence continues at coordinate 7,967 of JAPWVB010000036.1, read as the reverse complement.
GCTTGAGGTTGACCCGGTTCATCTCGTCCACTTCGATCACTTCGACGGTTACGACGTCGCCGATCTTGACCACGTCTTCCACTTTCTTCACATAGCGATCCGATAGGTCAGAGATACGAATGAGCCCTTGGACGCCGTTGGGCAGCTCGACGAACGCGCCGAACTTTTCGATGCGCGTCACTCTCCCAGTATAGCGATTGCCCACGGCGATCTCCTCGGTCATCTGCTCGATGCGCTCGCGTGCCTTGCGGACCATCTCCGCGGAGTGCCCGGAGATCTTCACGACGTTCTTCTCGTCGTCGATATCAATCTCGGTATCCGTTTCGGCTTGCAGCGCGCGGATAGTCTTGCCGCCCGGCCCGATGACTAAGCCGATCTTCTCCGGGTCAATGGGGATGACCTCTAAGATGGGAGCAAAGCGGCTCAAGTGCGGGCGCGGCGCGCTGAGCGTCTTATTCATAATATCTAAGATTTGGAGCCGCGCAGCGCGCGCCTGCAGCATCGTCTCTTTCGCGATCTGCAGCGTAATTCCGTGAATCTTAACGTCCATCTGGAAGGCCGTGAGACCGTCTCTCGTGCCAGCGAGCTTGAAGTCCATATCGCCAAAGTGATCTTCGTAGCCGGCTAGGTCCGTGAGAATCATATAGTCTGAGTTGTGGGTGAGCAGCCCCATGGCGATCCCGGCGACGGGCTTCTTGATGGGCACCCCAGCGTCCATCAACGCTAACGAGCTTGAGCAGACTGTGGCCATTGACGAAGACCCATTAGATTCTAAGATCTCCGAGACGACCCGGATAATATAGGGGAACTCGTCTTCGCTGGGGATGACGGCCTTGAGAGCGTTTTTGGCTAAGTTTCCGTGGCCGATCTCGCGGCGGCCCGGTGGGCCCATGCGCCCTGCCTCCCCAACGCTGTAGGGCGGGAAGTTATAGTGCAGCATAAATCGCTCGCGGCCCTCCTCGAGCATTCGGTCTATGATCTGCTCGTCTAAGCTCGAGGTGCCCAACGTCACGGTGCCGAGGCTCTGGGTCTCGCCGCGGGTGAAGAGCGCCGAGCCGTGCACCCTAGGCAGAAGCCCAACTTCGCACCAGATCGGGCGCAGCTCCTCAGCGCGCCGCCCGTCCATGCGAATCTTTGTGGTCAGCGTGCTCACGCGCACAAACTCTTCTAACAGCTCCGTAAAGATCTCCGTAAGCTGCTTTTTGAGGGTTTCAAGCTCGGCCGGATCGGTGACTCCTGCGGCTTGCTTTTCTGCGAGAATCTTTTCGATAGCTTCGTCGCGGATGGCATCGGCTTTCGCTTCGCGCTGGAGCTTGGTCATCCCTGGCCCACGCAAGCTCTCAAACTGATCCCACACGAGCGCTCTGAGGGCGTCGCGCAGCGCGCTCGTGTCGGGGGCTGGTGCGGGCTGGACCTTCTCGCGCGGGGGGAGCTTCGCCAAAAACTCCTCTTGCAAAGCGATGAGATTTCTGATCTCGCCCTGGGCGAACGCGAGGGCTTCGAGCACTTCTTCTTCGGGGACTTCGTTCATGGAGCCCTCGACCATCAAGATCTTCTCTTTGTTGCCCGCGACGATGATCTCCATGTCGGACTGTTCGAGCTCAGCGTCGGAGGGGTTAGCGACGAGCTGCCCGTTGATGCGCCCGACGCGCACCCCGGCGATGGGCCCCTGGAAGGGAGCGGCGCTCATCATCAACGCTGCGGATGCTCCCAGCAGCCCAGCGATCGACGGGCAGTGCTCATTGTCTGCGGAGAGCACAGTAGCGACGATGTGCACCTTCTCTCGATAGTTTGGAGGGAAGAGCGGGCGGATGGGACGGTCAATCATGCGGGCACTCAAGATCGCGGCCTCGGAGGGCTTGCCCTCGCGCTTGAGGAACCCGCCGGGGATCTTCCCCGTGGCGTAGAACTTCTCCTCAAAGTCTACCGTCAGCGGGAAATAATCGAGATTTTCGGCCTCACCGCGCGTCACCGTGACCAAGACCACGGTCTCGCCGTATTCGACCAAGACCGCGGCGTCGGCTTGTCGCGCGACCTTCCCGGTGGAGAGCTTCCACGGCCCTCGCTGCACTTCGACGACTCCTGTCATAGCTGTCTCTCCTTCGACAGCCGCACCGAGAGCCGTTACAAGTGACAAGTTCGAAGGTGCGCGCGAAGAGCCCCTTCACGAGCACCTTACAACTTGCAACCTGTAACGACTCCTCTTGGGCTGTCCATAGAATCTCTTAGCCGCGTATCCCCAGCTGCTCGATCACCTGTAGGTATTTTTCTGGCTTGTTTTGGGCCAGGTAGCGCAGGAGCCGCTTGCGCCGCCCGACCTTCATCATCAAGCCGCGCTGGGAATGAAAATCTTTCCTGTGCACTTTCAAGTGCTCTGTGAGCCGACGAATCTCTTCGGTCAGCTGCGCGATCTGCACCTCCACCGAACCCGTATCTTGCAGATGGATGCGAAACGGCTCGGCAATCTTCGCTTTCTCTTCCTGGGTGAGTGCCATGGTTCCGTCATTCCTCCTTTGTGTGTTAGAGCTTCCGGTATTTCGCGCTGAGGGCGCGCACGTTCGCCTTGGCGCGCTCCTCGTCAAACGTGAGAATCTCTTTCTCTTTCATAACAATCCGCCCGGCGACCAGCACCGTCTCGACGTCGCTGGCCTGGGCTGCGTAGACCAAATCCGAGACGGGGTTGTGCCCCGGCTGCCAGTGAGCGCCGCTCGTATTGACTAACATAATATCAGCTTCGGCGCCTTCGGCCAAGTGCCCGACCCCCTCCAGCCCCAGAATCTGGGCTCCAGATTGGGTAGCCATCTGGAGCGCTTCCGCGGCGGGCAGCGCCGTGGGGTCATCGCGTTTCGCGAGCAGCGCCGCTAATCTCAGCTCTTCGAGCATATCTAAATTATTATTCGACGCTGCGCCGTCGGTGCCGATCCCCACGCGCAACCCCATCTGTTTGTATCTCTTCACGGGGGCGATCCCTGAGCCCAATTTTAGATTACTCGTGGGGCAGTGAGCGAGACCTACGCCGCGCCGCGCTAAGGTCGCGACGTCGCTATCGCGCAGATGCACCCCATGCGCCGCGACCGTGGGAGCCTCAAAGACCCCCAGCGCCTCCAGGCGCTCGGTGGGGCTCTTCTGATACCGACGGAAAGACTCGTTCACTTCGGCTAAGGTCTCCTGCAGATGTGTGTGAATAATCGTATTATACTGCAAAGCGAGGGCGCGTGCATCCCGCCAGACTTCGTCACAGCACGTGTATGGTGCATGGGGGCCGACGGCAACGCGAATGCGCCCCTCGGCGCCGTTGTGCCACTCTCTGAGAAATTTCTCGGTGACAGAAAGTTCTCGTTGGGCTTTCTCCCCCGGCTGGGGCGCGATGATCCCGTAGGAGAGCACAGCGCGCAGCCCTGATTCTTTGACTGCTTGAGCCACGGCGTCCATGAAGAAATACATATCGCAGAAGGTCGTCGTGCCGGAGCGAATCATCTCGGCGATTCCCACCAGTGATGCCCAGTAGACGTCGTCTTCGGTGAGTTTTCTCTCAGCGGGCCAGATCTCTTGTTCGAGCCACTCTTGGAGGTTTCTGTCGTCGGAGTATCCCCGGAGCAAGACCATTGCCAGGTGCGTGTGGGCGTTGACGAAGCCAGGGAGTACGAGCTTATTCTTCCCGTCAAGCACGGTGTCAAAGTGCGTGCCCTCGAAGTCTTGTGGGTTCTCGCTGATCTTTGAGATCTTGCCGTCTTCGATGGCGATGGAGACGCCCCGGCGCACCAGGGGATCGCCCATAGTAATAGCTGTGCAGTCTCGGATGAGGATAGCCATGCTCGCTGAGTGTGTATTATAGTGAAAAAACCGTGCTGAGGCAATCACTCTTGACAACCCGCTGCGCCCTGTCTATAATCAGCACACTCACTCTGAGAGAAGGTGATGGACGATGACCCAGAAACTCGTCGGTGATCGGCTTTGGCTCCTCTAGCGTAGCTTCTATGGCCCCCAAATCTGTTGTCCTCTCCGGCATCCAACCCACAGGCGCCCTCCATATTGGGAATTACTTCGGCGCGGTCAAAAATTACGTCGCCCTCCAAGACCAGTACGAGTGCTTCTACTCGATCGTAGATTACCACGCGATCACGGTCGAGCACGACCCCCAAGAGCTCAGAAAAAATACAATTGAGATGGCGATGGACTTGCTCGCCTGCGGGCTCGATCCACAAAAGTGCACGCTCTTTGTGCAGTCGCAGGTCCCAGAACACACGGAGCTGAGCTGGATTCTAAGCGCCGTCACCTCCTATGGGGATCTGCAAAGGATGACGCAATTTAAAGAGAAAGGGGAGACCCAAGAATTTGTGAGCTGCGGGCTGTTCACGTACCCCGTCTTGCAAGCCGCGGATATTCTCATCTATAAAGCTTCGAAGGTGCCCGTGGGCGAGGATCAATTGCAGCACATTGAGCTGGCGCGCCGCATCGCGAGACGATTCAACTTTCGCTTTGGCGAGACCTTCCCAGAGCCGGAGGCGCTGCTCACCGAAGCCCCGCGCGTGATGTCCCCGGCCGATCCCACGCGCAAGATGAGCAAGTCCCTTGGGCCTAAGCACTATATTGCGCTTACCGAGCCGGAGGAGTCCATCCGCGAGAAGATCAAAACCGCTGTGACAGATATCGGCCCGCGAACTCCAGAGAAAAGCCCTGGGGTGGCCAATCTCTTCTTATTGCTGAAGCTGACGGCGCCCCAAGAGATCTACGATCAGTTTGAGGCAGACTATGCCAAGGGTACACTCAAATACGAGCCGCTCAAGCGAGCCGTTGCAGACTATTTAATCAAGGCGTTGGAGCCCATCCGGGTGCGGCGGGCGCAGCTCAAAGAGCCGGAAGTGCGCGAGATCTTGCACGAGGGAGCGAAGAGGGCGCGTGCCGTGGCGCGAAAGACTCTCGAAGAGGCGCGCGAGCGCATCGGGGTGGGAAGACTGCTTCCCTAGCCATCCTCAAGATGGACTATTAACTGAGAACTGTTTACCGGCAGTCCATCGGCAGGATTCGCTTGAGATACTCTAAGTCTTCAGGACGGAATTTTTCATTCTGCACTAAGTAGGGGTTGATCTCGGCCTGGGCGTTCATGATGCCCCCGTTGGGGTTGTGCCCCAGCCCCAGCATATGCCCCAGCTCGTGGCTGGCAACCTTGGCAAGAAGAATCGCCAACAGCTCCGGCGGCGCCAGCCGCAACCCACGATTTATGTGAAAACTCCCGACAAAGACAAACCCACGGTCGTCCTTGCGCACGTTCCCAAAATCTAACGGCGCTAACCCCAAGATCGGCAGACGATTCTCCGGTGAGAAGAAGACCGTGCTGAAGATCCCCGTGGGCTGGCGCAGATAGAACCTAACGTTCACGCCCTCGTAGTCGCGCTCCATCTGGCGTCGAATCGCCGGGATGAAGACGCTCATCACGTCAGAAGTGGGCCACGACGTCATCTCTTCAAGGAGCACGAGGCTCGTGCTGGCGAACTCCAGCGAGACGATCTGCGCGCACCGATTGGGCAGGGGCGCAAACTCACCATAGTCTGCCCACGCATTGTTCGCTTCATCAAGTTCAAAAATTTCCCCGTTGGGATCGGCCTTGGCACGCAGGACCCGCTCGCCGGCCTCGATCGTCCAAGGGATGGCTATCGTCATCTCTTGCCCGGCGGGCAGGCTCTCGCGCACCGTCTCGATGGCGAGCAGTTCGCCATCAACGTAGAAGCCCACGGGCACGAACGCCGCTGGCCCCTGCCCGATGTTCGCTACTGTTGCGACCAGCCGCGCCGGCTCCCCCGCGGTGAGCGACTCGGCTTCGACGCTCACGCGGCGCACGACCAAGTCCGCCCCAGTAAATTCGTTGTTGGTCGCGTTGACGATCTTATAGAAAGTATTGTTGCTCTCGTCCAGCTCCGAGATGGTCTTGAACGGGTCTACGGTGACGCGAAAGACGGTCTCGCCGGGCTTGGCGTCCCAGCTGATAGCCACATCGAGAGATTGTCCTGGGGCCAGATCAGCGAAGAAGCGCACGCCGATCTGGACTCTATCGGCTTTGAACTCTACCGCGAAGACGTCGTTGGTGGTGCGCGTGCCTTGATTCGTGACAGTCGCGATGATCTGCACGGTGCTGCCCGGCGTAGGGAACGCTGGGTCGAGGCGCACCGATGCGACGACGAGATCTGGGGCCTCAAGTTGCTGCGCCCACGCCCCGGCGCTGCTCGCTAATACGATAAGACTGAGTATCGTTCTCAGGGATCTCATGGCGGCGTCAGGCGATCTGTGCCCACGTACTCCTGCAGGGGCTTGGGGATGAGCACCGAGCCGTCGGGCTGCTGATTGTTCTCCAAGATCGCCACAAAGAGTCGCGATGTCGCCAAGCCCGAGCCGTTCAGAGTGTGCACGTATTCGGGCTTGCTCCCCTTCTCGCGCCGGAAGCGGATGTTGCCCCGCCGCGCTTGGAAGTCCTCACAGTTGCTGATGGAGCTCACTTCATAGTAGCGATTCTGCGAGGGAATCCAGACTTCTAGGTCTATCGTCTTTGCTGATTGCTGCGCCAAGTCGCACGTGGGCAGCAGCGCCACCCGATAGTGCACATTCAGCTCTTGTAAGATATCTTCGGCGTCCTCGACGAGGCTCTCGAGCTCTTTGTAAGACTCTTCGGGCTTGGTGAACTTAAACAGCTCGACTTTGTTAAATTGATGTATGCGGATGAGGCCCTTCTCCTCTTCCCCGTAGGTGCCGGCCTCTCTTCTAAAACACGCTGTGTACGCACAATATTTTAACGGGAGCTGCAAGCCATCTAAGATCTCATCCCGATGGAGGTTGGTGAGCAGCACTTCCGCAGTCGGGTTGAGATAGAGTTTATCTTCGGGGCAGAAGTAGACTTGGTCAGCAAATTTGGGTAATTGCCCTGCGGCAAAGAAGCTTTCGGGATTGCCCAAAAACGGCGGGAAGATCGGGATGTACCCATTCTTCTCTGAGTGATAGCGCATCATGAAGCTGATGAGGGCCATCTCCAAGAGGGCGCCCTTGCCGCGATAGAGCGGGAAGCGCGACCCGGCGATCTTCGCGGCCCTGGGGAAGTCCAGCAGCCCTAGCTGCTCCCCAAGCTCTATGTGATTTTTGAACGGGAACGAAAATTGGGGCTTCTGCCCAAACTCTCTTAAGATTTTCTTGTCGCCCTTGTTGGGGCTGACGGGGACGCTCGCATGAGGCAGATTGGGCAGACGAGCGAGAAAATCTTGGATCTCTTGTTCGATCTGAGCGAGCTTACTATCGAGCGATTTGATCGTATCGGAGATCTGCCCCATCTCGGCGATGAGGGCTTGGGCTTCGCTCTCTTTCTTCTCTCGCTTGAGAAGCGCGATCTGCTCTGTCGCTCTATTGCGCTGCGCCTTGAGCTGCTCCACTTGAGTGATGAGCTTTCTGCGCTCCTCGTCGAGCTTGAGCAGCGGGCCCAAAGATATAGACTCGTCTCGGGTGCGCAGACGTCGCTCAACTTCTTGAGGGTTCTCGCGGATCAGTTTGATGTCCAGCATCGTGCCATCTCCTTGAGTAGTTGGAGAATGTTGCGTCTATTGTAGTCAAAAAGGAGCGCCCCGGCTAGTCTCCGGCCGGGGCGCTTTGGGAAGGGACGAAGCTACGGTCGCGAGACCCCTGCGTTTCGATTGACCAAGAGCACGTCTTGGCCGATGCGCGCGATGTAGATGTCGGGCTTGCCGTCTCCCGTGAAGTCCTTGAAGGCTACGCCGTTGCCACCCTCGTTGCCCCCTTCCACCGGGAGGTCTATGGCGATAAAGTACCCCCGACCGTCGTTCATCAGCAAGAGATTGGGCGCCTGCGGGACTTGCTGCAGCCGCACCATCGCGATGTCTAGGTCTTTGTCTCCGTCGAAGTCAGCGAAGTCAAAGTCAACACAGTTAAAGACGCCAAAGGGGAGTCTCAAAGCCGTCTCGTCGCTGAAG
>JAPWVB010000035.1 GCA_028275205.1 Candidatus Acetothermia bacterium | reverse complement strand
CTTCTTGATGAGATTTCTGCGCGAGCGCCGCTTGACGCCCTTTGCGGTCTATTGCTTGGCTCTAGGATTAGTAGCTATCGCCTGGCACTGGGCGAGATAGCCATCACCCACACTACTGCAGACGTAAGCATATACAATAATGCGCCAATCAGCAGTAGAGTCAGCAAGAACCAGTGTGCGTATTCGTAATAGTCGCGGCGCAGCCGCCAGAAGAAGCCCAATCCCGCTAAAAAGACGATGAGCGCCGTTGTGGCTGCTACGTCGAGCCAGATGCTGAGCCGCAACGCGATCCCAATCACTGAGATGGCGACAGCCAACACTACGAGCACTGACCACAACGCGCTCTCCCAGGGTGGGACCGACAGCTGTACTTCTGGACTAACTGCGCGAGCGATCTCTTCAGTCCGCGCTCGTTCTCTCTCAGGGACGGCGATCTCCACAGGGCCGAGCAGCGGGTAGACGCTATACGGATAGGGCATAGGGGTCTGGAGCACGCTGGGGATTCCTGCGTCCTCAAGCTGCGTTCTGATCTCGTGCGCCCGCACGTGGCTGAAGGTACGATAGACTCCCACGAACGGCAGGTCCATCCGTGCCCGACGATAAGCGTCCACAAGCACGCCGACGAGGATGAGTATCCCCGTACCTCCAACAAAATACGTCGTCAGCCCGCTCAGCCGCGTGAGCACCGACGGCACCAGGGCGATGACTGCTAAGAAGAGCCCCGCGCCCCAAGCAGAGAGGGTGCGCACGGCTTGGGGAGGGAAGATCGCGTTTGTGTAAAAGTACGTGAGGAGCAGCACGAGCACGCCGTAGCTCACTATATATGCCCAGCTGCCCTGAGCAAAGCTGCCCGCGAGAGTCTGGAGCCACGTTGGCAAGGCCAGCTCTGCTCTTTCGGCTACGTTCGCAAGCCCAAAAACCGGGGCAAGCAGCCAACTCCCCAGCTCCAGCGGGATGATCCCCACCGCCAAGAAGGGCAGCGTTAGTGCTCTCGTGGCTCCCTCCACGCGACAGCGGCTCGTAAAGGCCCACAGGCTCCCGGCTACAATCAGCACAAAGAGCACGAGCACCCCAAGCCCCCATGCCCACGAAGCCGTTTGGAGATCGAAAGAGAATGACACAATGTAACGTGGCCAATCGGACAAAATTCTCACGGCGATCAGGATCGCCCAGCCGTTTCCAATACCGTATCGGTTGATCAGACTGCCCAGCCAGATGAGCACCAAGACCCCAGCCATGAGCACGGGGACGTTCACAAGATGGGCCGCCCACGGCGTCCATGACGTCTGCCCTTGAGTGACTATGAAGAAGCTCATCCCGGCAGCTTGTAAGAAGCTGACCAGCAGGATGAGCGCCCAAAACCACCACGAAAAAGTTCGCTCTCGAGAGAGAAAGAGCGTGCGCAGCTTGGAAGACCGAAACGCGATCAAACTGAAGAAGATCGCCGCGTTCAGATAAGGGGTGAGCCCCAGGGCGAAGACCGAGAGGTGCTCAATAGCCCCGCCGAGAGCCTGCCACCAGGAAAGCAGCCCAAGCTGTTGCCAAAACTGCTGAAGCCTTTCTGGATCAATTGTCGGCAGTGGAACCCAAACGCCGAGCCGATAGACCACAACGACGGCCAACGTGACGAGCAAGCGCGCCCAGAGGGCTTGAGAGCGGGGAAGAGTGCTTGTCATACCCCTCACCTCCTCCTTAAAAAACATTATAGCACGTGATCGTGGTCGTCTGACAAATTTTTTATTGCTCTGTGGGCGACACGGCGGGGGTGTGGCTCTGCTCAAACGCGTAGGCGGCGCGCAGGATCTTCGCTTCTTGCAATTTATCCCCGATGATCTGCAGCCCAAAGGGCAGGCCCTCCACCTTCCCCCCGGGGATGGAGATCGCAGGAATTCCCGCAAGGCTGGCCGGCACCGTGAAGATGTCCGAAAGATACATTGCCAAGGGATCTTTCATCCGCTCGCCCAGCTTGAACGCCGGCGTGGGCGACGTCGGAGAGATAATAATATCTACTGTCTGGAAAGCTCTCTCAAAATCCTGGCGGATGAGCGTCCGCACCCGCTGGGCCTTCCCGTACCAGGCTTCATAATACCCCGCGCGCAGCGCATACGTCCCGATCATAATTCGGCGCTTGACCTCCGGGCCGAAGCAGCGGGCGCGGCTCTCCGCGAACATCGCCTCCATGGAGAGATCACTGATGCGCTTGGTGTAGCGCACCCCGTCAAAGCGAGCTAAGTTCGCGCTCGCTTCTGATGACGAGATGAGATAGTACGTCGGGATCGCATATTCTGTGTGAGGCAGGGAGATCTCTCGAACCTCCGCGCCAAGCTCTTGAAAGATCTTCACCCATGCTTCGACGCACGCTCTGGCTTGACTCGAGAGATCAACAATATATTCTTTGGGCACTCCCACGCGGAAGCCCTTGATATCTTGTCCCAAGTCGCGAGTATAGTCATCGCAAGGGCGCTCGAGGCTCGTGGAGTCTCGCCGATCGCGCCCCGCGATGACATTCAATAAGAGCGCGCAGTCGCGCACGTCTTTCGTCATTGGGCCAATCTGATCGAGAGAGCTCGCAAACGCGACCAATCCGTAGCGCGACACGAGTCCATAGGTGGGCTTGAGCCCAACGATCCCGCAGAAGGAGGCGGGCTGGCGGATCGAGCCCCCGGTATCGGACCCCAGCGCCCACAGCGCTTCATGGGCAGCGACGGCCGCGGCCGAGCCTCCTGAAGACCCCCCAGGGACGCGCTCCAGATCGTGCGGGTTGCGCGTGGGGAAGAACGCGCTGTTCTCTGTCGAAGACCCCATGGCGAATTCGTCTAGGTTCGTCTTGCCCAAGATCTGTGCCCCCGCGTCTTTCAGTCTTTCTATCACGGTGGCGTCGAAGATCGGCTGAAAGTCTTCGAGGAATCGTGACGCGCAGGTCGTCTTGAGATCGACTGTTGAGATGTTATCTTTGACGGCGATGGGCAGGCCGCGCAGGGGTCTATCGCGGAGGCGCTCGCACCCTTGCAATAAGTGCTCTGGCGGGGCGATCGAGATGTACGCTCTGATCTGATCTTCGCGTTGGGCGATGGCGCGATATACGTCGCTGATGACGTCGCGGGGATGGATTTCGCCCTTCTCGATGAGAGCAAGGAGTTCATGGACGGGCTTCTCGTTTAAGCTTTGCTGAGCGTTCATCCCAGACTTCGTCTGGACTGTGCGCCTTCGCCGGCCATTGGCCGGCGAAGATGTACGGTCCAGGCGGAGCCTGGTGCCGAGGGAGGGATTTGAACCCTCACGGGATTACTCCCCTACGGTCCTGAGCCGTAGGCGTCTGCCAGTTCCGCCACCTCGGCGTCTTATCAATTTTAGCGTGAGGGATTTGGCTTGTCAACTGATTTCAGCTATACTCAACTCATGACCGACGAGTGCTTCGTGATCGTCAATCTCCTGGCGGGGCGGGGGCGGTGCCGGCGCCTGTGGCCGAGCATCGAGCGCGCTCTGAAGCGCTCGCGGATCGCGTTCCGTCACGTCTTCACCGAAGCTCCCGGTGCAGCCATTGAGATCGCTCGACGCGCGGCGAAAGATTTCTCTGTCGTTGTTGCGGTCGGCGGCGATGGCACCATCCACGAGGTCGCCACGGGACTGATGGGCTCTTCTGCGAAGCTGGGGATCATTCCCGCGGGCACGGGGAACGATTTTGTCAAGATGCTCGGCATCCCTCCCAAAGATCCCCTGCGGGCTGTGGAGATCCTTCAAGAAGGGCGGACCAAGCGCGTTGATATTGGGCGCGTCGGGGAGAGATATTTTGTCAACGGGCTGGGGGTGGGGCTCGATGGGGCGATCGCCTGGAGGGTCTTTCGCAGCTGGCGCTGGCCGATGATAGCCCGCTGGATCTATCTCTATGCAGCTATTTATGAGGCGCTCTGTTATCAAAGCTCTGAGCTGGAGATCAGAACTCCAAGCTGGCGACACTGCGGAAGGCTCATGATGGTCGGGGCGTCCAACGGGCGCTATCACGGCGGGGATTTTCAGCTTGTTCCCCACGCGGAGATTGACGATGGGCTCTTTGACGTGTATATGATCTCGGACATGGCGCCGCTGCGCCGCATCCGGGAGATCCCCAAGACGCGGCGTGGGGAGCATATCACTCTTCCAGAGGTGCAGATCAAGCGAGCTGACCGGGTGGAGATCATCTCGGAGAGTTCATTATTGGGGCATCTGGATGGCGAGCCCACAGAATTTCCCGCGGGGAGGATTCAGATCGAGCTATTGCCTAAGGCGTTGGAAGTGATCGGTACTCCCGAAGGGATGAGAACTTCATCATAAAGCCGACGCAGAAGATCAAGACGCCGAATCTTCGCGAGCAAGATCAGCGGGCTGGTGTTGCAAACGACTCTCACGCACTCTGTCCCGCTCGGGCACGGGCCTCCTGAATTTCGCGCTCCAGCTCTTCCAGAGAGTAATTGAATACCGAGATGCGGTATCGCCCTAATTGGCTGAGAAATTCGGTCCTCTCCATGTCAGCGAGCTCTGCTGCCCGCCCCGAAGAGATGCGCCCGAGCTCATAGAGCTTGGCTGCTACGAGAAATCGCATCTCGCGCTCAAACTCTTCTGGCGTCTCGCCGAGCGCTTGGGGAAGCTCTTTGGGATAGGGTATCTTGAGAGTTCGTGTACTCATGGTGGAGCGGGCGACGGGATTCGAACCCGCGACACCCGGCTTGGGAAGCCGGTACTCTACCCCTGAGCTACGCCCGCATGGCCAGCCTTTGGCTAGACATTATTATAGAGATCCGGGGGTTGCTTGTCAACACCCCCGCCCGTACAATACATTCTTGTGCGCATACTCATTCGGTTCTCAGGAGAGATCACGATTAAGAAGCGCCGCACTCGAGCGCGCTTCCTGGAGCGTCTGGCGTCTAATGTGCAAGACGCCCTCCAGACCGTGGGAGCGCCCTTCGCTCTCCAGAGGGAGCGGAGCCGGCTGCTTGTGGAGACCGACTCCCCACAAGCTCTGGAGACGCTCTCTCGGGTCTTTGGGGTGCAGACGCTCTCGGTCGTCGAGCGACGATCCGTGACCACCCTCGACGATATCGTGAAAGTCGGGACAGAGCTCTATAAAGAGACGGTAGCGGGGCGGCGCTTTGCCGTGCGGGCGCGGCGCCTGGCCTCCGGGAAATCTTTCCCGTTCTCGTCGCTCGATATCGAGCGGGAGCTAGGGGCAGCCCTCGCTCCCTCCGCCGCCGGTGTGGATCTAGAGCACCCCCAGGTGACGATCTTTGTGGAGGTTCACTCATCTGGGGCGGACTTCTTCACAGAGAAGATTTTCGGGCCGGGAGGGCTGCCGCTGGGCACGGCCGGACGATCTCTCGCTCTGCTCTCCGGGGGATTCGATTCGGCGGTGGCCAGCTGGCTCATGCTCAAGCGCGGGGTCGAGCTGGAGTATCTCTTCTGTCGGCTGGGGGGCAGCCTCCATGAACACGGGGCGCTTCGGGTTGCAAAAGTGCTTGCCGATCGCTGGAGCTACGGGAGCTTCCCAAAGCTCTATACGCTGGATTTTGAGCCCGTCGTGGCTCATCTGCAGGAGCGGGTCGAGCCCCGGCTCTGGCAGGTGATCCTCAAGCGCTTGATGTACCGGGCGGCGGAGAACTTGGCCAAGCGGTTCCATCTCATTGGGATCGTCACCGGGGAGTCCATCGGGCAAGTCTCTTCGCAGACCCTTCAGAATTTAGCCGTGATCTCTCAGGCGTCGGAGCTGCCCGTCTGGCGCCCTCTGCTGGGGCTCAACAAGGACGAGATCATCGCGCGGGCGCGCCACATCGGGACGTATGAGTACTCGGCGACGGTGGCCGAATACTGCGCGATCTTGCCCAAGCATCCGGCGACGGCAGCTTCTCTGAAAGCTGTGCTTGCTGAGGAAGAGAAGCTCGATATGGGTGTTCTAGAGCGAGCTGTTGCGAACATGCGCGCGTATGATCTGCGACGCATGGAGCTGGGGGCTTACGAAGCCCCGGCGCTCGAGATCGAAGAGATCCCTGAGGGCGCGGTCGTCATTGATCTGCGGTCCCCGCAGTCGTATCGCGCCTGGCACTACCCCGGCGCCCTCTATAAAGATTTTCTCACGGCTTTGAAGGAGTACCCCTCATGGGAGAGAGACAAAGTCTATGTGCTCTACTGCGAGGTGGGGCTCAAGAGCGCTCACTTAGCAGAGAAGATGCGCCGCGATGGGTTCCAAGCGTTTCACTTCAAGGGAGGCTGGCCCAAGCTCGTTCAATATGCGCTGGAGCGCGATCTTGTCCCGCCGGAGATCTTGCCTTCGAGTGCGTGGACTTAAGCTTTGAGGATCTCGATGGGGGGGAGCGTGCGGCCGGCTATGAACTCCAGCGTCGCCCCGCCGCCTGTGGAACAATAGATATTCTGAGCTTGGCCAAGACCCCAGCGGTGCAGCGCCGCGGCCGTGTCCCCTCCGCCGATGATCGCAAATGCGTGCGACTGTGCGATCGCCTGGGCGATGGCGCGTGTGCCCTCATCATACGGGGGGGCTTCGAAGCGCCCCAGCGGCCCGGCCCAGACGATCGTCTTGGCGGATTGAATGTGATTTCTGAAGAGCTCTATCGTCTGCGGGCCGATGTCCCATCCCTGCCAGCCCTCAGGAATAGCCCTAGCGGGAGCGAGGGCTCGCTCGCCATCTCGGACGATCTGGGCATCTACGGGAAGGACGATCTGGGTGCCTGCGGCGCGGGCGGCTTGCAGGGCCGCTCGCGCGTCGTCAAACACTCTCTCATCCACGAGCGAGCTTCCCACTTGGGCTCCTTGGGCTTTCAAGAGTGTAAACGCTACCGAGCCTCCGATGAGAAACGCGTCTACCCTCCCAATCAAATCTTTCAAAACCCCGATCTTGTCGGCGAGCTTGGCACCGCCCACGATCGCCAGAAACGGGCGCTGTGGGTTATCCACGGCCCGACTGAGCATGGTCACTTCGCGCTCTAGTAGTAGCCCCGCGGCCGCGGGCAAGAACTTCGCCACCCCGTAGGTGCTGGCGTGCGCCCGATGCGCCGTGCCGAACGCATCGTTCACGTAGCAGTCGGCGAGCTGCGCTAGCTCCCGCGCAAACGCTTCGTCGTTGGCCTCTTCTTGGGGGTAGAAACGCACGTTCTCCAACAGAATGATATCTCCAGGGTGCATCGTGGAGATGGCGCGGTGCACGGCCGGCCCGATGCACTCGTCGAGCTTGGTGACGGGACGCTGCAAGATCTCGCTGAGGCGTCTGGCGACAGGATCAAGTCGGAGTTCGGGGACGACCTTGCCCTTGGGGCGGCCCAAGTGCGAGATTAATATAATCTTTGCGCGGTGAGCGAGCAGATACTCAAGAGTGGGCAGGCTCTCGCGCAGGCGGGTGTCGTCGGCGACGCGCCCATCTGTGAGGGGGACGTTGTAATCAACGCGGACTAAGACGCGCTTGTTGGCGACATCAAGCTCACGAAGACTGCGCAGCATCGCTCTATACTCCGCCCTCGGAGACGAATTTCTTGAAGTCTGCGAGCTTCATCTCGCTCTCGACAAAAGCGCGGAAGCGATCCTCAGGGAAGTCCTTCTCCCGGTCATCCTCGAGCGGAGGCATCTCCACGGCCGCGACTTGGAAGACCTCCTCGGAGACGTAGATGGGGCTGCCCAACCGCAGGGCGATCGCGATGGAATCCGACGGCCGGGCATCGATCTCGTGGGTCTTGCCCAGGTGATCCCGAATATGCAGCGTGGCGAAGTACGTCGAGTCTTGGATGCTGTCGATGACCACCATGTCTAAGTCTCCGCCGAGATCTTTTAAGATCGCTTTGACTAAGTCGTGGGCCAGGGGGCGAGGAAACTCTCGGTTCTGCAGGACCATCGCGATGGACGTCGCCTCGGGCTGCCCGATCCACACGGGCACGACCTTGTTCGATTGCAGATCGCGCAGGAGCAGCACCGGCATGTTCTGCGTGGGGTCCATCACCAGGGCCTTGACCTCAACTTCACGCATTGCGCAACCTCCTCTCTATCAGTCCTTTGACACGCTGATTATAACACGCCCAGGGACGGGTGACAAAATGGCGCCGATTACATTCGGGACGTCCGGCGGACGCCGGCCCGACCTAACCTCTCCCCCAGCCCCTCCCCGACACGGGGAGGGGCCAGACTTCGTCTGGACTATACACCTTGCCGCCTTCGGCGGCAAGACGAATGGTCCAGGCGGAGCCTGGTCCCCCTTCCCGCTTCGGAAAGGGGGTTGGGGGGTTAGGTCAGGGGGCGGGGGAGAGGTCTTGTCACCCCCAGCCCAAATGATTATACTAAAAACATGTGCGGGATCGTCGGTTATGTGGGGCACCGCCCCGCTTGGGAGGTGCTCCTGGAAGCGCTGTACAAGCTCGAATATCGTGGGTACGATTCGGCAGGGATTGCCCTCATTGAGGATGGGCGGCTCACCCTAGAGAAGCGCGCCGGCAAGGTGAGCGACTTAGCTGAGCACCTCCGTCAGAGGATCTCTCCGGCTACGATTGGGCTGGGCCACACCCGCTGGGCCACCCACGGCCCCCCAACGGACTCGAACGCTCACCCCCACTGCGACTGCCACGGAAAGATCGCGGTCATCCATAATGGGATTATCGAGAACTATCTGCCCTTCAAGGAGGAGCTCCAAAGCCGGGGACACGTCTTCCGCTCGCAGACCGACTCCGAAGTGATCGCTCATCTCATCGAGGAGCGCTACGATGGGACAAATCTCAAAGAAGCGGTGCTCAAGACAGTGCGGCTGCTGCGAGGGGCCTACGCGATCGCTGTCGTCGCCGTGGACTCTCCCGATGAGGTCGTGGTCGCTCGATCGGGCAGCCCGCTGGTGCTGGGCTTGGGCGCAGGCGAGAACTTCGCCGCTTCGGATATCCCCGCGCTGTTGCACTTCACCAAAGATATGATCTTCCTCAACGACGGCGAGCTGGCCGTCTTACGCAGAGACTCCGTCGCGATCTTCGACTTCGACGGACACGCGATCACGCGTGCCCCAACCCACATCACCTGGGACGTGGTCACGGCGCAGAAGCAGGGCTACAAGCACTTCATGCTCAAGGAGATCCACGAGCAGCCCCACGCCGTCGCCAACACCCTCCAGAATCGCTATGAGCTCTCCACGGGAAGGATCGTGCTCCCGGAGCTTGGAGAGCTTTCTGAGAGAATTCAGGCAGCTCAGATGGTCTATCTCGTGGCCATGGGGACGGCGTACTATGCGGCTCTGACCGCCAAGTACTTATGGCGCGAGTTCTTCAAAGTCCCCATTGCCGTGGAGCTGGCTTCGGAGTTCCGCTACAGCAAGCCGTATCTCGACAGAAATACGCTCGTGATCGCGATCTCGCAGTCTGGGGAGACGGCAGATACTCTGGGGGCGGTGCGGTTGGCGCGGGAGCGCGGCGCGGCCGTGCTTGGGATCGTCAACGTCGTCGGCTCAACGCTGACGCGGGAGTCCGACGCCACGCTCTACACCCACGCCGGCCCGGAGATCGGCGTCGCCTCCACCAAGGCGTTTCTCGCGCAGCTGGCCGCGCTCAATCTCTTGGGGTTTTATGTGGGACAAGCGCGGGGCTGGCTCTCACACGAGCAGACCCACAGAGCCCTGGAGAGCCTCGTGCGCGGCCCAGCCCTCATCGAACAGCTCTTGCAGCACGAGCACGAGATCGCCCGCTTGGCTCAGATATTTTATGAGAAAGAGCACTTTCTCTTTCTGGGGAGGGATCTGCTCTATCCCATCGCGTTAGAAGGGGCGCTCAAGCTCAAAGAGATCTCGTATATTCACGCGGAGGGCTACGCCGCCGGGGAGCTCAAACACGGCCCCATCGCCCTCATTGACGCCCAGATGCCCACAGTCGTGCTCGTCACCAAAGAGAGCGTCTACGAGAAAGTCTTCTCAAACATCGAAGAAGTCAAAGCGCGGCGCGGCATCGTCATCACCGTGACCGATCACCGAACGAACGAGATCGAGCGCGTCTCGGATTTTCTTATAGAAGTGCCCCAAAGCTCGCGGTGGCTTGCGCCGATGCTCTTTGTCGTGCCCCTGCAGCTCTTGGCGTATCACATCGCGGACCTGCGGGGCACCGATATAGATCAGCCGAGGAACTTGGCCAAGAGCGTGACGGTGGAGTAATTCAGTTGGACAGTTGAAACTGACAAACTGACCAACTGAAAAACTGACCAACTCAGACTGGGGAGGTCTTTTGTGCCGGAGGCGATCAAATTTGTGCGGGAGCTGCCCAAGACGCGCAACGCCAAGATTCTGCGTCGGGCGATCCGGGCGGTGGCGGTAGGGCAGGAGCCGGGGGATTTATCGAACCTCGAGAACCCGCAGGCGCTCGAGGAGATCGCGCGGGCGGTTTGAAACGATCTCCTCGCGCAAGTATAATTGAGTGATTCTCGACATGATCCAGGGAGGTTTGATGAACTGGCTAACCAGACGGAGTATTTTGTTCCTGATTCCGGTCTTGGCGGTGGTCTTGGCGGGCTGCCCCAAGGTTATCCCCGGCGTGAACATCCGCATCGAAGAGATTGATGCTAGCTGCCGAGGGGCTCAGTTCTCTGCCCTAGCCTTCCAAGAGAACAATGCTTTGGGCCGGTTCGAGATGCGCGTGACCCACAAACTCCTAGCGGAGTTCATCATCCCTCAAGGGGTTGCCCAACGGGTTGACTTCAGTCGGCCCCTCTATATGCGCGTCTATATGACTGGAGGGCAGACTCCAGATTGCATCTTAGCTGGCAAGGTTCTGACTTTCCGCGGCGTGCTCAAGCGCCAGGGCACCGACCCCCGCACGGGCAATCCCGTCTATGTGCTGAAATTCTACGAAGATTTTA
>JAPWVB010000033.1 GCA_028275205.1 Candidatus Acetothermia bacterium | reverse complement strand
AAGGGCCGGGGGTGCTCACCCCCGGCCCTTGCTAGCTTCGGTTCTTAGTTTAGCAGTCTATTTCTATAGACTGCCCAGGCTTTAGCTCTACATCAGTCACTCCTGTGTGCCCAGGAGGGATAATACTGGTGCAAGAGATGTCATATTTCTGTGTTTCATTGGTGCTATTTGTGACCTTCAGCTTGTAGCCTCCGAAGAACTTTACTGTCCACACTCGTGGGTCAGTAAAGCTTAGGTCAAGCTCCGAATCAGCCTTGGCTGTAAGCTCAACCTTGCCTATATTAGGCAGAGGGATCTCTTGCTTTGCACCACTGGCAAGCCTGATTCTTTGAGGTACAGCTTTCCACAGCCAGTAAAACCACTCGCCCGGGTAAGCAGGGTTGTTGAACCAGCCAGCTAACCACGGCTGCTCGTAGTGCCGGCCCAACAGCTCCGCCTGGAAGATGTCAATCGCCCAGTCTATCGCGAGCTTCTGCAGGTCGAAGTAGATCTTCTCCGCCTTCTTGAGGTCCGTCTCCAGGAGCGCCTTCTCGATTAAGTCGTCGAAGAGCTCCTGCAGGTTGGCGTACTTCTTCGCCGGCAGGAAGGTCGCGTAGGTGGGCTTGAACTCCACGTCCTTGATGACCTCAAACTGCTGGAAGCCAGCGAACGCCCCGCGGCTGTGCATAAACGGCTGGACCCAGTTGTGCGGGTGATGGTAATCCTCTAGCCAGCCGATCCAGAAGACCGCCAACTGCTCGTCGTCCAGCGCCTTCAAGTAAGAGGGCCAGGGCATATCGAGCACGTTGATGTTGATCGAGGGCGCGCGGCCGCGCTTGGCGTTGAACGACTCAAGGTTCTTCTCCAGCAGCTCTGCGGCGATCTTGCGCTGCACGTTGCCCGTGTTATACGTGAGCGTCACCTGGAAGCCCTGCTCCCACGCCTTGCCATCCCAGGCAGCCTTCAGCTCAGCCTCGCACTTCTCCAAGCTGAACTCGTAGACCGGCTGCTCAGGGTTATAGCCCAGCAAGCCCGAGGGGATCGGCCCGCGGCGCTTCTTGGCCTCGCCCAACCACGCCTCTTTGATATAAGTGTCGGTGTCGAAGCAGTAGTTGAACGCCTTGCGCATGTGGATGTCGCTGAGGAGATCGGGCTTCTTATCGCGGCCCAGCAGCGGGACGAAGGGGCTCTTCTCCTCAACCTTGAAGTTGAAGAACGCGTCCTGCGTCGTGTTGGTGGGCAGGTCCTTGTACATGCGGGCCTTGCCCTGCTGCACCAGCGGGTCCATCTGGGCCACGAATGCCCGCGGCACGGCAATGATGTCGGCATCGCCGGCCTGGAACATCGCCAGCCGCGTGCCCCACTCCGGCACCACCTTGATCACGGCATTCTGCATCTTAGCTGGACCGCGCCAGTGGCCATCGAAGCGGACGAAGCGGATCTCCTCGTTAGGGGTCCACTTCTCCAGCTTATAGGGGCCGGTGCCGTTGGCCTTGTTGAAGATCGTGGACTTCTCGGCTTCTGGGTCGTGCCACTTGCGCCAGTTGTCGCACTTGCCGTCCCAGTCGCCCTGGGCGATCATCCACTCCTTGTCCAGCACGGATCCCCACGTGCCCGCGAGGATCTGCAGCATCGGCGCGAAGGGGATCTTCAGCTTGATCACGACGTTGTCGCCCTGAACGGAGATGGCCTCCTTGACCATCTCGCAGGCCTTGACGTCGCCCACTTCCTTGGCCAGCTCATCAATGGAGCTGACGCCCAAGATGGGGTCGAGCAGCACCCACTGGGGGCCGCCGGAGCGGTCCTGCAGCAAGCCGCGCTGCAAGCTGTAGGCGACGTCCTCGGGAGAGAGATCGCCACCCTCATGGAACTTGACGCCCTTGCGGATCGTGAACGTATAGGTCTTGCCGTCAGGAGAGATCGTCCACTTCGTCGCTAGAGCCGGAACGAACTGATCAATCTTCTCGCGATCATAGAAGATGAGCGAGTCGTACATGTTCATGATCGCCGTTGCGGAAGCTGTGTCGTAGTGCCATGCCGGGTCGAGGGTCTCAAGATCGCCGATGGTGGCGACGATCACTGTAGCCGGGTTCTTAATCTGTCCTTGCGCCAACCCGCTCGTCACGCCGAAGACCAGCAACAAGACTGCTGCTAAAGCTCCCCATCGCCATACTGCTTTCATGCTGCTACCTCCTTCATAGAGAGTTTTGGGATGCTTTGGGACAGAGACGCTGTTGATGATTGAGGACGGCGACCACCTCCTTATCAGCTCAGCGCATGAGCTACCCCGAACGCTGACTTTTCGGATGTAACATATATTACACCCGAGGGGTGGGGGTTGTCAAGCCCTAGGGGATCGCAATGGCGCCGTAGCGGGTCTGGCTCGTCCCGTCGCTCAGCTCTTCTGTCCAGATATAGTCAATCTTCGCGTTGATACCCGTGAGGGGATTGTGATAGAAACTCCAGCGGGCGCTGGGATACTCGTTGTGCCCTTGGGTGGTCAGGCGCTCTTCAGGTCCCCACGTTGAGCCGTCGGAGCGTCGCAGATAGATTTGCCCATCCCCCTTGGCATAGAAGACATAGATGCGCCCCTGCAGATCGAGCGCGATGGACGGATCGGTCGCGCGCAAGTCCCCTGACGTGAGCCACAGCAGAGAAGAGATGTCGCTTTCCGTGAGCGAGCTATAGGCGATCTGGAAGCGATGCTGCTCGTCTTGCTGCTCCCAGACAAGATGCACCCGCCCGCTTGTGTCCACAGCGAGAGATGGGCTCAGTGCGTTTGTGTCTGTGCGCCCTAAGGAGCGCTGCGGCTCCCATCGCCCGGAGCGCGCGTCGTAGCGACGATAGAAGATCTGATAGACCCCACGAGTGGCATCAAACTGATACCACGCGACATGCACGTTGTCGTGGCCGTCCGTAGCGACCGTGGGATTGACCGAATCGGGGAATCCCGTCGAGAGCTTGAGCGGTGCGGACCAGCCGTCCCTATCCTTGCGCCGATACCAAATCTGATAGACGCCCTCATCGAGGCCGTACCAAACGAGATGGATTCGATCTTGCGAATCGAATGCTGCTGACGGGAAGCCGTTATACGCTGGACCCGTTGTCAACGCTTGGGCGGAGCGAGCTCTCCCCTGCTCGATGGGGGCATAAAAGATTTGCCGGACGTTCTGCACGTACTGCGTCCAGAAGACGTGCAGATTCTGGTGAGAATCTATAGCAAGCATCGGGGTGGTAGCATCGCCGGTCGGTGGGCTGACGCGGGCCAGATCGCGCCAGCTCTTGCCTTGATCTTCGGAGATTTGCACGAAGACTTGAGAGAGATTATTGACGGGCTTGGTGTAAGCGACGTAGATGCGCCCGGCGGGGTCGCGCACAATCTTCCGTTGGCTATTGTACGAAGAGCCTTTGTCGCGTGGTTGCTGTTGGCCCATTGGCACACAGAAGACCAGCGCGCCGAGCGCGCAGCCAACTGCAAGAGCGCTATAGAGCGAACGCATACGAAATTGTATACTCTTCTTGACTTTGGCGCAAATTTTGGGCAGACTACAGGCGCTATGCAGAGATGGCTCTGGCTCGCGTTGGCTGGCTTAGTGATCGTGGGGGGACTGATCTTTTGGTGGGCACGACAAGCAAGCGCGCCTTCTTCGGAGACATATCGCGCGAGCGTCCTGGAAGTCCTGCGTGGGCGCGGCGGGCTCGATCCGGGTCTAGGGTTTATACTACGTGGGCTTCGAGTGGACCTCGATTGCCGCGACGAAGAGCTCTGCACCCGCGGGGAGAATTTCTCGTACGTCTACGACATCACAGAGCAATATGAAAATCTCCTGGGGGACTACTGGGGACGGATCTGTCGGCGGCTCAAGCCCAGCGAAGCTGATAGAGCAGATCACGAGCAGCTCTGCCACCTCTTGGACGCCCTCTTCAAAGAAGTTCGTGGTATTAAGACAAAGGCTGCTCAGGCCCTCGGGCTGCTTCAGCATAGCCCAAAAGAGACGGTGCAGCCCTTGCTGCGCGGCGTGCTCCAACGCATCTTAGCGCACCGCGAGCGGGTGCTCCAGATCGAAGCGGAGCTTAAACAGATCACCTGGCTTGAGCCCGTGCTCTCCACAGAGAAACGATGATCCCAATCGTTGCCATCGTGGGACCAAGCGGTTCCGGGAAGACGACGGTGATCACAGGGGTGATCGCGGAGCTGACGGCGCGTGGCTATCGGGTGGGGGCGATCAAGCACACCCATCACGACTTTGAGATTGACCAGCCGGGCAAGGACTCCTTCGCGATGAAGGCTGCCGGGGCTGTAGGGGTCATCTTGGTCTCATCGCGGAGGCTGGCGCTCATCCGCGATACGACGGACGAGCTCGGCCCGCTCGAGCTTGTCGCCCGATATCTTGCGGACCTTGACCTTGTGCTCGTTGAGGGGTTTGCGCATTCAGAGCTTCCCAAAATCTATCTTGCCCATGATTCTGCTTCCACCCCGCCCCATCAGACGCTCAAGGTGTTGCCCGCGCGGCGCTTTGGCGCGCCCGAGATCAAAGAGATCGCTGATCTCCTGGAGGAGCGATTCTTGCTATGACCCTCGATGAAGCGATCGCTCAGGCGCTCGCGCACGTCGAGCCGATCACAGAGACGGAGCGCGTTCCCACCCTCACCGCTTCGGGGCGCGTCCTGGCTGAGGAGATCCTCTGCCCTCACGATGTGCCAGGGTTTGCCCGCGCAGCTATGGACGGCTATGCCGTGCGCGCTGCAGATCTTGCCCAAGCCAGCCGGGACTCCCCCGTCACACTGCGGGTGATCGGAGCGGCAGCTATGGGCCAGGACCCGCGCACCCTGCCCGCCGTTGGCGAGGGAGAAGCCCTGGAGATCTCCACCGGCGCCCCCGTGCCCCCTGGGGCCGATGCCGTCGTCATGGTCGAGCAGACCGCGCGCCTCTCCGATCATACGGTGCAGATCTTCTCAGCAGTGGAGGTGGGGGATCAGGTGCTGGCGGCGGACTCGGACTTCCGGCGCGGCGAGCTTGTCTTTCGCGCGGGGCATAAGCTGCGCGCCGTCGACATCGGAGCCCTGCTGGCAATGGGGATCTCCCAGATACAAGCCCTCCGGCGGGTGCGGGTGGGACTGATAAGCAGTGGAGATGAGCTGGTCGAGGTAGGGGAGCCGCTCCGGCCAGGCCAAGTCTATCAGATCAACGGGCATATCCTGCGCCAGCTGGTCGAGGCTGAGGGGGCGGTGGGGGAGCTTCTGGGGATTGTGCCCGACGATCCGGCCAAGCTGCGCGCCGCTGTGGAGCAGGCGGTCCGCACGTACGATATGGTGCTGCTGTCGGGGGGCTCGTCGGTGGGGAGGCGGGACTGGACGTTCCGCATCTTCCAAGATCTGGGAGAAGTCCTCGTGCACGGGATAGCGATCAAGCCAGGGCGACCTACGATCTTCGCGCTGATTGAGGGCAAGCCCGTCATTGGGCTTCCGGGCAACCCTGTCTCGTGCGTCCTTGTGTGTGAGAAGTTCGTGCGGCCGGTGCTGGCGCGCCGCGGCGGCGTCAGCGTTCTGTTGCCCTCGCACAAATTAGCCGCGGCTCAGCTGATGCAGACGGTGCGCTCGACCGTTGGCCGTGAGGATTTCATCGCGGTGCGCGTCAGATACGATGGGGGAAGGCTCTATGCTATCCCCGTGGCGGGGCATTCGAACAACATCTCGACGCTTGCGCGCGCCGATGGCATTCTCAGAGTCCCCCCAGAGCTTGAGGAGATCCCTCAAGGGGCCCAGGTGTGGGTGGAGCTCTTATGAAGCGAGCACAACTCCAGCTGATGCCATTGGAGGAAGCGCAGCGCCTCTTCTTCGCGAGGGTCTTGCTGCCGGATCGCGAAGAGGAGCGCGAGACCTCGGCGGCGCTGGGGCGCGTCACAAGTCGAGCTTGCTATGCCCAGCGCGATCTGCCCCACTACCCCATGGCCGCGATGGACGGGATCGCCGTGCGCGCCTGCGCCGCTCGCCCCGGAGAGAAGCTCCGGAGGGGCAGGGATTTTGAGTACGTGGACACCGGCGATCCCATTCCTGAGCCGTTCGATTCTGTAGTGAAGATCGAGGAGGTGCGCGAGCTTGGCGAAGACACGGTCGAGATTGAGCGGGCGCCCTCCCCTGGCATGCATGTCCGCGCGGTTGGGGAGGATTTTGCGCGCGGGGCCCTGGTCGTGCCCGCAGGGGCTTGTCTCACCCCCGAAGCGATCGCAGCGCTGCTGGCCACGGGCAACCTCACCGTCTGGGTCAAATCCCAGCCCAAGATCGTCTTCATCCCCACAGGGTCGGAGCTCGTTCCCCCTGAGCGGGAGCCCGCCGTGGGGGAGATCGTCGAGACGAACTCTCAGCTGGTGAAGGGGTTGGTGTCGCGGTGGGGCGGGGCGGTGACCGTCACGGAGAGTGTGCCCAATGAGCTAGCTATTCTGCGCTCAGCGGTCCGAGAGGCTCTCGCGCGCTTTGATATCGTGCTGGTTGGCGCGGGGACGAGCAAGGGGCGCGGCGATTGGGTGGCCCAGGTCGTGCGCGAGCTGGGGGAGGTGGTGGTGCACGGGGTTGCGTACCATCCGGGGCATCCGGTGCTGCTGGGGGTGTGTGAGCAGAAGCCCGTCGTGGGGCTGCCGGGGTATCCGGTGGCCACGTGGTTGGCGTTGCAGCTCTTTGTGCGCCCGGTTCTCGAGCGCTACTACTATGGGCAGGAGCGCCCGCGGCTGTCGGTGTGGGCGCGCCTGGCCCAGCCGATCAAGTCCGGGCGAGGGTTTCGGGAGTTTGTGCGCGCGCGCCTGGAGCGCTTGCCCGATGGCTCCTGGCTGGTCCATCCCAAGCAGGGCGGGGCGAGCAAGCTCTCCACGCTCGTGCACATCGATGGCTGGATCGAAGTCCCCGAGGACGTGGCGAGCCTGCCCGCGGGCACGCTCGTCGAGGTGAAGCTCACAACACCCTAAGATCCCGGCCCTACCAGCGAGAGCACATACTGTTGCAGATACCTCTGCGCGACGCGCTGAATATCTTCAGCGGTCACGGCCTGGATGAGCTGGGGGTAGTGCGCGTCCATCTGGTAGCCCACCCCAAGGGTCTCGTACCAGCCCAGATACCACGCGCGGCGTTCTGTCGTCTCGTGCTCGATGCGATAGTTGCCGATGACATAGCTTTTGGCGCGTTCGAGCTCCTCTTGGGGAACGCCGCGCTCTTGAATCTCTTTGATGATCTCGAGAATGCCTTGGCGGGCCGCCTCCGCGTTGTCCGGGAGCGCGATGATATACGTGACAAGATGGCTCTCCTCGGCGCGCGAGGGGTAGAACGAGCCCGTCGAGTATGCCAAGGCGCGCTTGTCGCGCAGCTCGCTGAAGAGCCGCGAGCTCATCCCGCCGCCCAAGATCGCGTTGAGCACTTTCATAGCGGGGTAGTCTGGGCTCGCTACGGGCGGAGCCGGATAGCCCACGATCAGCCATGTTAAGTTCGAGCGCTTCGTCGCTTCCACGCGCTTATTCTCCGTGAGCGCGAGCGCGATGGGCTGCGGCTTGAGAGGGAGATCTTCTGCGCCCTTGGGGAGCTCTTGGAGCTTGGCGCGCAGCAGCGCTTCCACGAGCGCTCGATCAAACGCCCCCACCGCCACGAGCGTCATATTGTTGGGCACGTAGTATTTTTTGTAGAACTGCACGATATCCTCGCGCGCGATGCGCGCCACGCTCTCTGGGGTGGGGAAGCGCCCGTAGGGATGATCCCCATAGAGGGCTTTTTGGAAGTTCTCGTAGATGATCGAAAAATTCTGATCGGCCTGGGCGCGAATCTCTCTAATAAATTCGGTCTTGGCGCGCTCGACTTCGTCGGGAGCGAACGCGGGATTGAGCATCACATCGAGATAGATGGCCAAGGCTCGCTCGAACGTCTCCTTGGGCGCGACGAGCGTCACGTAGGCCATGTCCGCTAAGATGTCTTGACTCAGCTGGGCGCCGAGATCTTCAAGCTCTGTGAAGATCTCTTCTTCGGAGCGCGTGGTCGTGCCCCGCAGGAGCAATCGCGAAGTGAGCTCAGCGATCCCTGCGAAGTCCGGGGGCTCCGCGCGCGCTCCCGTCCCCACAAACGCTTGCAGCGCGACCGTCTCCGCCTTGGGATCTTCTCGTAAGATGAGCTTCAGTCCGTTGGGCAGCGTGATGAGTTCGTCGGTCGTCGGCTGCTCTGGCGCGCTCTCGGGGATGAGCACCAGCTCATAGTACACATCGAGATTGATATATTTTCGCGCGACGGCTAGGACATCTTCGACGGTGACCGCGCGAATCTTTTCGGGGTACGTCAGCGCGAACTGATAGTCTCCAGCGACGACCGAATAGAATCCCAGCGTCCCGGCGAACCCCGCGGCGGTCTCGGCCTGCAGGGCTTCGCGGGCGAGCAGGACCCTCTTGGCGCGCTCGATCTCTTCAGCGCTCAGCTTGCCATCGAGAATCTCTTTGAGCTCGGACAGAATCGCTTGCTCGACGGCCACGCGATTCTCATAGGGGAACTCAGCATAAATATTGAAAATCCCTGGCTCCTTCTGGGTGAAGTAGCTCGCGTCTATTGCTGTCACCAAGCCGCGCTCTTTCTTGAGGTTCTTATAGAATCGCGAGCTGCGGCCCTCGGAGAGCGCCGTGATCAAGACGTCCATAGCGTAGACGTCTTGGGGTTCTTTGATGGATGGGCCGGGCCAGGCGAAGATCAGATACCCTTGGCGGACGTCGCGGCGGATCTCTTTTATGATCTTTTGGGTGCGAGCGGGCTCCTTGGGATAGGTCTGGGCAGGTATCTCTTTGGGCTGCATCGCGCCGAACTTTTCTTTGACGATCTGAAGAGTCTTTTCGAGCTCAATATCCCCAGCGACTACGAGCGTCATATTGTTGGGGACGTAGTACGTCTTCATCCACGTGAGGAAGTCCTCGCGAGTCAGCTTTTCTAAGCTATCAGCAAACCCAATGATGGGCAGCTTATACGGGTGCACCGTGTAGAAATCTTGGCGCATGGTGAAGAACGCAAATGACGTAGGGTCATCGGATCGCTGCTGCTGCTCGCGCAGGACGACTTCCTTCTCGCGGGCGATCTCCTCTTGGGGGAATGTCGAATTCTGCGTAATGTCAGCGATGATATCAATAGCAAGTTCGGTGTGCTCGCTGGGCAGAATGATATAGTAATGAGTGAAGTCGTAGGACGTCGAAGCGTTGGTGCGGCCGCCGAGGGCTTCGATCTCCTTGTCAATGCCGCCGGGGCGCCTTTCGGTGCCCTTGAAGAGCATGTGCTCAAAGAAATGCGAGATGCCCGAGATCTCGCGCGTTTCGTTGAGACTTCCCACGTTGACCCAGATGTCAACCGCGGTGATGCCGGTGCCAGGTTTGGGGACGAGCAAGACCGTTAAGCCGTTGTCGAGCGTAAAAGCACGAACGTCCGGCTGAGCAGAGCTCAGCGATGGCCACAGCGCAAGCGCTATTAAGAGCGCTCCTACCAGAACAAAGCGCTTCATGGCAACCTCCTTTGTTGAGCATTGTATCACTTTGATAGGGCTGGGACAAATTTTTCCAGTTGACAAGTCTGAGCCTGATAGGTAAAATCTCTTCGGGCCGTTAGCTCAGTGGTAGAGCACCTGCCTTTTAAGCAGGGGGTCGCAGGTTCGATCCCTGCACGGCCTACCACTCCTTCTATGAACATTCTCATAACTGGAGCCACCGGATTTTTGGGCCGTCGTCTGTGTGAGATGCTCCACCAAGCAGGACACACGGTGAGGGCCCTCTCGCGCGATTCTGTAGCGGCGAAGCAGCGCGTCCCCCATCTGAAGGAAGTCTTCCCGTGGAATCCGCTCCAAGAGCTACCGCCCCTTCAGGCTTTTGAGGGCTGCGATGCCGTCATCAACCTTGCGGGTGAGAGCATCGCCGGCCGCTGGACGACTGCTAAAAAACAGTTGATCCGCGACAGCCGCGTCCTGGGGACAAAAAATTTAGTGAACGCGCTCGCCCAGCTCAGCTCACGCCCGAAGGTGCTCCTCTCCGCGAGCGCCATTGGGTACTATGGCGACCGCGGGGAGGAGACGCTCACCGAAGACGCCGCGCCGGGCTCGGACTTTCTCGCTCAGGTCTGTCGGGACTGGGAGAACGAAGCCCTCAAAGCAGAAAGCCCGGGGATGCGGGTGGTGCGGCTGCGCATCGGGCTGGTCTTAGGGCGCGGGGGAGGGACGCTGCAAGCGCTCCTCCCGCTCTTTCGCGTAGGGCTAGGCGGGCCGCTCGGCTCTGGGCGCCAATGGTGGTCGTGGATCCATCGCGATGATCTGTGTCGCTTAATTGTGCAGATTTTAGCGAACGAAAACGTCAGTGGACCGGTCAATGCCACGGCGCCGCAGCCGGTGCGCCAAAAAGAGTTTGCACAAGTGTTGGGGCGCGTCCTGCGGCGTCCGGCGTTCCTGCCCACGCCGGCGTTCGCCCTCAAGATAGCGCTAGGGGAGTTTGCTGATGGGATCTTGGCGAGCCAGCGGGCTCTGCCGCGGCGCGCGCAGGAGATGGGCTATCGCTTTCAGTTTGAGGAGCTTGAAGGCGCGCTGCGCGAGATCCTGCAGACTTGACAAGCCGGCGGGCACGGCTTACAATGAACACCGAGGTGCGGGCGTAGCTCAGCGGTAGAGCGTCTGCTTGCCATGCAGAAGGTCGCGGGTTCAAATCCCGTCGCCCGCTCCAGACTTCGTCTGGACTGTGCGCCTTCGCCAGCCGGAGGCTGGCGAAGATGAAGCCCACGCGCAGCGTGCCGGGGTGGCGGAATCGGCAGACGCGACGGACTTAAAATCCGTTGGAGGCTCAAACCCTCCGTGCGGGTTCGAGTCCCGCCCTCGGCACTACTACAAGCACCTCTGCGAAGCCACCTCCGGATAGAAGTCCCCAGCTCGGTTATCCCGTACTCGATTACGCCAGCAGACAAAGAGATTCTCTAAAGAGTAGAGACGAACCCCGTAGCGCCCGTTGCCCTGAATAGTGTTATCAGCCAACCATCCCCAGCTGGCAAAATCGAGCCAGATCCCATCTTCTGCATTTTCGAAGATCTGCGAATACAATACCGTGACATGGGCAGCATCTTCAGCCAAGATCCCTCCGCGATTATATGAAATGAAAGAGTTCTCGAGGGTCGTTTCGCTTATCCCTAAAGCGTGCAGCCCGTACTGGGCACTCTTGGCAATCCACACGTCTTGGATGACCGCGCGGCTCAGATTGCTAATCACAATCCCATCGCGAAAGTTATATATGGCCAGCCCGCGCACGGTGACCACGCTCCGGCCCAGTATTCTGAGGCCGTCAGTGTCTTCGCTCCCCATCAAGACCGTCTGCTCAGGACCAGCCCCCCAAATCGTGAGAATCTTATCTTTGAGAGAGACGCCTTGCGCCCAGACCCCAGCACCGAGACAGATCACCGCTCCTGGTGGAGCAACATCGAGTATAGTTTGCAGGGATTGCCACGACGATACCGTCATAGTGCAATAAGGCTGTGCGGTGCCACAAGCCGCCATCACGAGTATCAAGATTCCGAAAGCTTTGAGATATCTTGTGCGAAGCATAAACTGGCTCCTCTCTTTTCATGAGTGTAGCATCTCAAGGACGCGGGAGGCAAATCCACTTGCACGGGGAGCGCGGAGGTAGTATAATTACAGCAGCGGGGTGGAGCAACAGGAAGCTCGTCGGGCTCATAACCCGGAGGTTGCTGGTTCGAATCCAGCCCCCGCAACCACACGACTGTAAGGAGGGTGCGCACGCACCCTCCTTTTTCTTTTGGGGGTTGCCAAGCTCGCTCCGTCTGGGTAAACTAATGAGTTGAGCGGCGGGGTAGCTCATCCGGCTAGAGCGGCCGTCTCATAAGCGGCAGGTAGAGGGTTCGAGTCCCTCCCCCGCCAGACTTCGTCTGGACAAGCTTCGCTTGACATTCATCTTCGCCGGCCAATGGCCGGCGAAGGCGCACAG
>JAPWVB010000032.1 GCA_028275205.1 Candidatus Acetothermia bacterium | reverse complement strand
GAGAAAGTTTCAGCCCATCGGGCTTGAGCCCCTCAGCGAGCTGGAGGTCTCCAACTTAGTCAGTCAGATGGCCGCACAGAACGCCCATACAGGGCAGTACATAAGCTTCCTTGGCGGGGGCATCTACGATCATTATGTGCCCGCGATTATTGCTCATCTCATCTCGCGCGGGGAGTTCTTGACGTGCTACACCCCCTACCAAGCTGAGCTCTCCCAAGGAACGCTCACGTGGATGTTCGAGTTCCAAACGATGATCTGTGAGCTGACAGCGATGGAGGTCGCCAACTCATCAATGTACGACGGGGGCTCGGCCCTGGCGGAAGCGATGCTCATGGCCAAGAACGTCACAGGGAGGACGAAATTCCTCGTGGCTCGAAGCCTCAACCCCTACTACCGAAAGTGTCTGGAAACTTACGCCTGGGGCGCGGGCTTGGAACTCTCTGAGATCCCGTTCACCGAGACGGGCCAGCTCGACCGCAACGCTATACCGAAAGAGACTGAGAATCTTGCGGGGCTTATCGTGCAGACCCCCAATTTCTTCGGGGTGATCGAGGATCTCTCAGGGCTGAAAGATCTCATCAAAGACGCGTTTCTCATCGTGAGCGTCAATCCCATCTCGTTGGGGATTTTAGCTCCGCCGGGGCTCTTTGGGGCGGATATCGTCACGGGGGAGGGGCAGCCCTTGGGGATTCCCCAGAGCTTTGGCGGCCCCCTGCTGGGGCTCTTTGCCACGAGGATGAGCTACGTGCGTAAGATGCCGGGGCGCATGGCCGGGCGCACCGTGGACGCCGACGGGCGCATCGGCTACGTCATGGCCCTCCAGACGAGAGAGCAGCACATCCGCAGAGAGAAAGCGACGTCCAATATCTGCACCAACCAAGCCCTGATGGCCCTCTGCGCTACGATCTATCTAGCGACGGTGGGCCGGCGCGGCTTGAGAAGATTAGCCGAGCTCAATCTGCAGAAAGCCCACTATCTTGCGGAGAAGATCGCCAAGATTCCAGGGTTTGCGCTGCGCTTCTCTGGGCCGTTCTTCAATGAATTTGTGGTCCAGACGCGCAAGAAGCCCGCACGATTGCTCAAAACCCTGCGCGATGAGGGCTTCTTTGGCGGGCTCGATTTAGCACCCTATGAGCTTCTTGACGGCAACAATCTCTTGATCGCGGTCACGGAGAAGCGCACCCGCGACGAGATGGATCGCTTCGCCAAGGTCTTGAAAGGAGCATGATATGGGAACGACGATCTTTGACATCGGCGCCGAAGGCCGCACCGGATTGCGGCTCCCCCCGTGCGACATCCCAGAAAGAAATCTCACGGAGCTCGTCCCCGCTGAACTCATCCGCAAAGAAGACCCGAAGCTTCCCCAAGTCTCCCAGATCGAAGTCGTGCGACACTATACGAGACTTTCGCGGATGAACTACGGCGTGGACAACGGGATCTATCCCCTGGGTAGCTGCACCATGAAGTATAATCCCCGGATCAACGAAGATATGGCGCGGCTGGCGGGGTTCGCTTATGCCCATCCCTTGCAGGGCGAAGAGCTCTCTCAAGGGGCTTTACGATTGATGTACGAGCTGGGGGAGTATCTCTGTGCGATCGGGGGCATGGATGCGATCACGCTCCAGCCCGCGGCTGGCGCCCACGGGGAGCTCACAGGGATGCTCATTATCAAAAAGCACTTTGAGCGCGCAAAAGAGCTTCACAAGCGCACGAAGATCTTGTTACCCGACTCAGCCCACGGGACCAACCCCGCCTCCGCCGCGATGTGCGGCTTTGAGATTGTGCCCATTCCGTCGGATTCCCGCGGCCTCGTCGATCTCCAATCGCTGAAAGCTCATCTCGACGAGTCCGTCGCGGGGATCATGCTCACAAACCCCAATACCCTTGGGCTGTTTGAGACTGATATTCTAGAGATCACCAAGCTCATTCACGACGTCGGCGGTCTCGTCTATTATGACGGGGCTAACCTCAACGCGATTGTGGGGCGGGCTCGCCCAGGAGATATGGGCGTTGACATCGTGCACTATAACTTACACAAGACGTTCAGCACGCCGCATGGGGGCGGCGGCCCCGGCGCCGGCCCGGTGGCCGTCATCAAAAAGCTTGAACCCTATCTGCCCGTGCCGCGCATCATCAAGAGAAAGAATTCGTACGCTTTAGACTACGACCGCCCGCACTCCATCGGGAAGATCCACTCGTTCTACGGGAACTTTGGGGTATTGGTTCGCGCGTACACGTACATTCGCATGATGGGCGATGAGGGCCTCAAGGCCGTGAGCACCAACGCTGTGCTCAATGCGAATTATCTGCGAGCACGATTAAGCAGAGTCTACAAAGCTCCCTACGACCGGCTCTGCATGCACGAGTTCGTGCTGACAACCAAGGGCATGTCCGAAGAGATCCGCACGCTCGACGTCGCCAAGAGACTGATAGACTACGGGGTCCATCCCTCTTCGATCTATTTCCCACTCATAGTTCCGGAAGTGATGATGATCGAGCCCACGGAGACCGTCAGCAAAGAAGAGCTTGATCGCTTCGCGGACGCGCTCATCAAGGTTGCTCAAGAGATGAAAGAGAACCCCCAAATACTCAAAGAAGCCCCGCACGCGGTGCCCATCTATGGGGCTTCCGTGCGGCGGCTTGACGAAGTCCGCGCAGCGAAAGAACCGATCTTGCGAGGATAAAGGAGGCAGATGCTAAAGCCAGACTCCGTCTGGACTGTACGCCTTGCCGCCGAAGGCGGCACGATGAACGTCAAGCGAAGCTTGTCCAGGCGAAGCCTGGTTTGCTTTCCCCTCACTCGCGTGCTATACTCTCGGCGTGGTGGTGAGAGGGTTCTTCGCCGTACTCAGCGGGATTATCTTCGTGATCGTGGGGGGCTTCGCCCAGCCCAAAGGCTTCAACGACTTTGCCCCCGATTGGTCTCCCGACGGCACGAAGATCGTCTTCGTCTCCGACCGCGACGGGAACTCTGAGATCTATCTGCTCACGCTCGCTCCCGTCACGGATCTGGTGCGTCTCACTCATAATCGCGCGAGCGATCTGAGCCCGCGCTTCTCCCCCGATGGCTCAAAAATCGTCTTCTATTCGAGCCGCGACGGCAATTATGAGATTTATATGATGAACACCGACGGCTCTGGCGTCACCCGGCTCACGCAGAACACTGCTACGGACTGGGACCCCAACTGGACCCCTGATGGAAAGATCGTCTTCGAATCGTATCGCGACGGCTGGCCCGATCTCTATCTGCTAGACCCTCTCACGGGAGCTATGGAAAGACTCACCCAAGACGACTATCGCGAGGCGTTCCCAGCATGGTCGCCCAAGAACGACAAGATCGTCTTCGCGTCGTATCGCGAAGGGAGCTGGGACCTCTACGCCATGCGTCCCAACGGCTTAGTGAGACAGAAATTGACCAACGGTGAGGGCATCTTCTGGCACCCCGCTTGGTCACGGGATGGGCAATTTATAGCATTCGAGGCCGTCCGCGGCGATGAAAGCGATATCGCCCGCATAACCCCGGATGGACAGAACTTTCTGTGGCTCACCCGCGATGGCTACGCCGACTCCCACCCTTCATGGTCTCCCGATGGGAAGCGCATCGTCTACGCGAGCCTCCGCAACGGCTATCAGCGACTGGTGATCCGCGACGTTCTCCCGTAAAATAAGACGATCCCCAGAGCGGCAGCGCTCTTAGAAAGGTCCTCAGAGATGATCAACGAAGTCAAGGCAGTCATCCGCGCGCACGCGCGGTTTGGTATCCTCTCCCATATCGGCCCCGAGGGCGACGCCATCGGCAGCGAGC
Organism: Candidatus Acetothermia bacterium; assembly: GCA_028275205.1. Taxonomy (GTDB): domain Bacteria; phylum Bipolaricaulota; class Bipolaricaulia; order RBG-16-55-9; family DRXL01; genus JANXCC01. The sequence continues at coordinate 8,179 of JAPWVB010000032.1, read as the reverse complement.
TCGCTCTCAAATTTATGCTGGAGCAGCTCGGCAAAGAGGCCTGGGCGGCAAATCGCGATCTCGTCCCGCCGAGTTTGCGGTTCCTCCCCGGCGCTGACGAGATGCTCCATCCCACACAGCTGCGCAGCGACGAGATCGAAGTCTGGTGCATCGTCGATTGCGGAGATCTCAGCCGCATCGGGGAGGATGCCTTAAAACTTCTCCATGATGGACAGATTATTATCAACATTGACCATCACCATCGCGATAATCCAAGATTTGGCCACGTCAATTTCGTCAAGGAAGCTGCTTCGACAACACAGTTGCTCTATGAGCTTGCTCCCCACCTGGGGGTGACGATCACTCCCCAGATCGCGACGTGTCTCTACACGGGCATCATTGCCGACACCGACTCGTTCCGCAACTCCAACGTCACTCGCGAGGTGTTGGAGATGGCCGCGCAGTTGCTGTCGTATGGGGTCAACACCCGCGAGATCGCGGTCAATCTCTACGAGCGGCGCAGCTTGGCGGAGTTGAAGCTCTTGGGCTATGTTCTGCAGAGCGCCCAGATCACCGATGGGATCATTTGGAGCTCCATTCCCACCTCGGTCTTCCGCGAGACGAAGACGACTGTAGCGGACACGGAGCGCTTGGTCGAGGAGCTGCGCAGCGTGGAGGGCATTGAAGTTGCGGTGCTCTTCAAGGAGCTGGAGAACGGGAAGATCAAGGTGAGTTTGCGCTCCAAGGGGCGCGCGGCGGTCAATCTGGTGGCGCGGGCGTTTGGGGGCGGAGGGCACGAGCAAGCCGCCGGCTGCGTCATCCCTGGCGATCTTGAAGAAGTCCAAGAGCGCGTGCTCGCGGAGCTTGCGCGCCATCTCGCTCGCAAACTTTAACGTATGGCTATCAGTACGCTGAGAGAGTTTCGTCCCACACGGCCAACGGCGCTCACGTTGGGGACGTTCGACGGGGTGCATCGCGGCCATCGCGCGCTGTTAGAGCGTACTCACACGTGGGCTCAAGAGCACAGAGCGCTCAGTGTGGCGTTTGTCTTCACGCGCCCGCCGACAAACTATATGGGGGCTCCCAAGCCACTACTTATGCCCGTAGCCAAGAAGCTTGACAGAATCTCCCAGATCGTTGAGCACGTGCTCGCGGTAGAGTTCCCCGAAGTGGGTGTGATGGCCGCTGAGGAGTTCGTGGAGGAGATCTTAGTGGGGCAGTTGCGCATGGCTCATATTGTGATTGGGCCGGATGCGCGCTTTGGCCGAGGGCGAGGAGGAGATCGCGCGCTGCTGGAGCGCCTTGGGAGAGCGCTCGGATTTTCTGTAGAAGTCGTCCCGTCAATAACAGTCAACGGAAAGATCGTCAGCTCCACAGCGATCCGCGAGAGTTTGCTCGCTGGGCGTCTGGACGAAGCTCGTGAGATGCTCGGCTATGCTCCGACGCTGTGGGGCACGGTGGTGCATGGCGACGGGCGCGGGCGAAAACTAGGCTATCCCACGGCGAATTTAGCCCTAGAGAAGGACGTGCTCGTGCCGGCGGCTGGGGTCTATGCCGTGCGGGTGAGGGTGAAGGGTGCGCAGCGCGACGGGGTGCTCTACATTGGGAGCCGCGCGACGTTTGCTGACGCCAGTCCAAGCATCGAAGTGCATCTCTTCGACACAGAAGAGGATCTCTATGGGATGGAGCTCGAAGTCGAGTTGCTCAAATATCTCCGGGGTGATGCGCGCTTTGAGCGACTAGAGGACCTCAAAGCCCAGATCGAAGCGGATATTCAAGCGGCGCGGGCGGCGTTGCGGGTTTAGGTGTAGCAGCCGAGCTCGCGGCGAAGTCCGCCTCGATAGCGATTGGGACTTCTTTTTCTGCTACATCCCCAGCTTCTTCGCCAAGCGATGCTTGTCAAACCCCACGATGAAGTCCCCGTCAATCTCAATGACCGGGACGCTCACCCGCCCCGTCCGACTCACAAGCTCAGCCATCTTTTTGTGATCTTTGGAGATGTCGTACTCCGTAAAAGCGATCCCCCGCTCCGCAAGAAATTGCTTGGCTACCCCACAGTACTGACACGTCGGCGTCGTGTAAATGATAACGGTCATCATGAACCCCCTATCCCAGAGAGTCTGGCGGGGGTAAGTCTACACGTCGGAGCGGGGGGCTGTCAAAAAAAATTGCGCACTTGCAAAAGTTCCAATTTTGCTGTATTATTTCGGCAAATCTATGATAGTGCTTGGTATCGAAACGAGCCACGAGCAGGGGAGCCTAGGTCTTTGTGCCCAGAGTCAGCTTGTCGGTGAGGTGCTCTTCTCTACAGAACTTGGCCCTGGCGAACGGCTCCTGCCCGCCCTCGAGAGCTTGCTTGCACTCAATACCGTCACAAAAGATCAGCTCGAGCTGATCGCTGTAGCCTTGGGGCCAGGCTCGTTTACGAGCTTACGTATTGGCATGGCCGTGGGCAAGGGGCTCGCGCAAGCGTTGGGCCTCCCCATCGTTGGGGTTCCCACTATGGACACCTATGCCGAAAAAGTCTCATTTCTCCTGGGGAAGATCTGCGTGGTGCTGCCGGACCGGCGCGATCTTGTCTACCATGCGCTCTATGAGGGCACGACGCAGATTACTTCCGAACGATCGAGCTCTATCCATGCGCTCTGTGAGGAGCTGAGCCGCGCTACTCATAGAGCGCTCTGTATTGGGCCGGGGGCCGAACGCCATCGCGCCCTGCTGGAGCGAGTCGCTCGTGTGGCTCCCGCAGCGCTTAATCAGCCTTCAGGGGCACTCGTGGCCCTAGCGGGGGCAAAGAGATATCGTCACACGCAGCGCGATGAGCTGTGGACCCTCGAACCCCTCTACGTACACCATCCCTTCGCAAGCGTCTCTGAAGTAGAAAGGAGCTGACTATGAAAGTGCTTGTCTGTATCAAGCGCGTTCCGGACACCGGTGGTGGCTTCAAGCTCACCGCCGATAATATGCGCGTGGACACGACGAACGTAGGGTTTGCTGTGAGCCCGCACGAAGAATGCGCCGTGGAAGAAGCCATCAGGATCGTCGAGAAGCACGGGGGCAGCTCGACGGTGCTGACGCTCGGGCCCCAAGCGGCTGGGGAACAGCTCCGGGAAGCGATCGCCAAGGGGATCACCGGTGCGATGCTCTTAGAAGCTGACGACTATGAGTTCTGGGATCCCGCCGCGACCGCTCAGGCGATCGCTGAGGCAGTGAAGCCCTTGGGGTTTGATATCTTGCTCTTTGGGAATGAGTCCGCCGACGCGTGCAATTACCAAGTTGGGGTTCGCGTGGCGCATCTGTTGGACTTGCCATGCGTGACGGGCATCAAAGCATTAGAGATTCAGAATAACAGAGCGATCGCCAAGCGCGAGACCAAGGATGGCTGGGAGGTCTACGAAGTCCCGCTCCCCGCGGTCTTCACCGTGAAAGAGGGCATCAACACTCCCAGACATCCGAGCTTGCGGGGCATTATGAGTGCTAAGAAAGTTCCCATCGAGCAGAGGAAGGTGACCAGACCCGCGCCGCAGCTTGTGCGCAAAGCCCTCAAGAAACCGCAAGAGGGCCGACAGCTTGAGATCTTGGGCCAAGGGGTTGACGCAGTGCCCAAGATCATCGAAAAACTCCGGGAAGTGGGGGCGATCTAGCTATGATCTTAGCTATTCTGGAAATTTCTAAGAACGCGCTTTCTGAGGCGTCGTGGGAGGTGCTCACGGCCGCGCGCGATCTGGCTCAAAAGACTAATAGCTCTGTTGCGGCGCTTCTCGTGGGCAAGGGAGCGCAAGCGCTGGCATCAACTCTCAAAGGAGTTGGCGCCGTGCTCGTCGCTGATGATCAAAGACTAGATAGCTTCATCCCTGATGCGTTCGCGCAGATCGTATCGAGCGCGATCGCGCAGAAGTCCCCAAAGATCGTCATAGCTCCGGGGACGGAGACGGGCAACGATCTTATGGCGCGCGTGGCCGCCCGGCTCAATCTTGGGTTGGCTACAAACTGCACAGAGTTCGTCGTTGAGAACGGGGCTCTCAAGAGAGTCACGCGCTCCAATTGGGGCGGGAGTCTCTTAGAAGAGGTGGAAATTCTCAGTAGTCCCATCTTACTGACGCTCCAGCCCCATGCGATCCCCGCCCAGATGAGCGATGGCCATACCCCGACGGTCGAGGCGCTCCCTGTCGCTTTGAGCGAGAAGGACTTTCGCGTGCGGATGAAGGAGCTCATCCCCAGCGAGAAGAAGGGGATCTCACTCACGGACGCGAAGGTCGTGATCGGGGGCGGGCGGGGCATGGGGAGCGCCGAGGCGTTCAAGATGCTCGAGGAGCTTGCGAGCCTGCTCCACAACGCGGCCGTGGGAGCCACCCGCGTGGCTACGAACAACGGCTGGCGACCGCACTCCGATCAGATTGGGCAGACGGGCGCCCAGATCGCTCCTGATCTCTACATTGCCTGTGGGATCTCCGGGGCGATCCAACACATGGTCGGGTGCAAGAACTCTAAAAAGATCTTGGCGATCAACAAAGACCCCGAAGCCCCGATCTTCCAGCGCGCCGACTATGGGGTTATTGGTGACCTCCATCAGGTCGTCCCAGCGCTCGTCGCTGAGCTCAAGCGATTGAAAGGGGTTTGAACCAAAAATTCACCTTCGTTCCATTGACAGAACACCAAGCGGTCCTGTATAGTAAACTCAGAAAAGAGTGAACCAAGGCAAGCAAGGAGGCTTTATGCGACTGGGGGCAGTTATTGTAGGGATGATCTTGCTTCTCGCGGGAATTGGGGGGTATGGGCAATCGGGGTTGCCGGATCTCGTGGTGAAGTCCGTGCGAGTCTCCCCTGGGGATCTTGAGGAGGGGCAGGCCGCGCTCGTGCGCGCGGTGATCGCCAATCAAGGCCAAGGGGATGCTCTTGGGGGGTTTGACGTGATCTTGGAGCTCAATGGGCAGGAGCTAGCGACGCGCTCGCTCTTCGAGCTCAAGAAAGATAAATCTACCGAGATCCAAATCCCCTGGAAGGCCCTCAGGGGCTCTCATACGCTGACGGTCTCCGTGGACGCGCCCTTCAGCAGAATTCGGGAGACCAACGAATCGAACAATAAAGTCTCTCTGCAGTTTGTAGTCTCGCCGGTCCTAGGAGTGCGCTCGTTCAGCCTCGATGTAGTAAAGCTCTTTGGGCGAGTCCTCAGCGAGACCGGGGTCGCTCTGCACTTTAAGCTCACCGACAGCGTCTTCACGTCTTTAGATAATGCCGTGAACGCGATCAACGAGGCTGCCGCGGCGTTGCGTAACATCTCTCTCGAGTTTGAGCTGGTGCGGGGGAGCGTGCCCCAAGCGTTCTCTTCCGACCCTCTCTACCGCGAGGCGCAAGCCCTCGTCGCCCTCTATGAGAGTATAGCCGAGTCCTTCGAGCGCATCGCTGTGATGCTGAGCATTGGGAATTTTGATGCTGTGCTTGAAAACGCTTATCTCTTGCGGGCTAAGCTCGTGGAGCTCTCCCAGAAAACTCTGGGGGATGTGCGCTTTGTCTCTCTAGGATCGGCCGTGGCTCGCTTCGATCAAGTCATCGCCCTAGCCAAAGAGCTGCGCGATCTGCTCAAGGGGGCTCAGGGGCGCTCGCAATACCAAGTCGCTGTCGAGCTCTTCAATGCGTTCATGGCCTTTGGGGATGAGCTGAGCGCGTGCGCTCAACAGCTCATCCGGCTTGGGGAGTCGCGCGCCGCCCTCTTCTCCAACGGAGATGCCCCCATTGACGGTGCGTACAGCACCAAGCACCCCTTGATCATCCAGTGGGGCGGCGTGATGCTCATGCGAATTGAGCTCTATGATCTGAGAAGTGGAGCGCTCGTCTTCCGCAGTGAGGAGATTGGTCCAGAGCTGGAGGTAGCGAGCAATGGTTCTCTGGAGACGGGCATGTACGGATATAGATTACTAGGGATAACCAAGCATGGGGTACATCGGGTGGAGATCGGTCGGCTGTTGGTCAAGCAAGCCAATAGCATCCCGCCCATGAGCAAACAGAATGTGCCTATGGGTATGTCTGGGCATTAGCCTGGCCCTCTCGACGCACGCCCTGCACTTGACAGCTCACGGCTCAGCCATCGAGAGCGTGCGTGTGGAGGTCTTTGATCTTGGGGGGCAGAAGATCTTTGATTCTGGGCCGGTGCCGGGAGCCACGTACAAATGGTACCTCCAGCGCGATGACGGGCGCCCTGTGGCCAATGGGGTCTATCTCTATATTTTTGTGACGCGCACCGCCGACGGCAGGGAGGCTCGTAGCTCCGTAGGAAAGATCACTGTGCGCCGCTAGGGTCTTGACTTCCCTCGACGATCTTTTATAATCAAAGAGACGAGGGGTGAGATGGACGACGTTTCTGTTGAGCTGCACGAAGTCTCCAAGCGCTTCGGCTCCGTCGCCGTAGTCGAGGGTGTCTCCCTGCAGATTCGTCCTGGGGAATTCTTCTCGCTGCTAGGGCCCAGCGGCTGCGGAAAGACCACCACACTGCGGATCATAGCGGGGTTCGTGCAGCCCGATGCGGGCGAGGTCTTCATCGGCGGTCGGCGCGTCACCCATCTGCCGCCCAACGAGCGCGACGTTAATATGGTCTTTCAGCACTATGCGCTCTTCCCCCACCTCACGGTCGAACAGAACGTCGCGTTTGGCTTAGAAATTCAGAAGCTCCCGCGCGCGCAGATTCGCAAGCGCGTGGGATGGGCGCTGGAGCTCGTGCGTCTCTGTGGCTTGGAGTCGCGCTATCCCCATCAGCTCTCCGGTGGGCAACAGCAGAGGGTCGCCTTGGCCCGTGCCCTCGTGACCCAGCCCTCGGTCTTGCTGTTAGACGAACCCCTAGGCGCGCTCGATCTGAAGCTCCGCCAGGAGATGCAGTGGGAACTGAAGAGGCTCCAGCGAGAGCTCAAGATTACTTTTCTCTACGTGACCCACGACCAAGGGGAAGCCCTAACGATGTCCGATCGCCTCGCCGTGATGAATCATGGGCGGGTGCTCCAGGTGGGCACTCCTCAAGAGATTTATGAGCGTCCAGCCACGCGCTTCGTCGCGGATTTTATCGGTGAGAGCAACTTTCTCGAAGGACGGGTCGTGGCTAAAGAAGGGGATCGGGCGCTGGTACAGATCGGCTCCCTCCACGTAACCGTCGCCAGCGACCAGCCATTAACGCTCGATCAATGGGTGACTGTAGCGGTGCGGCCGGAGCGCATTCGACTCTGCCCCTGCTCGCGCTCCCTGTGGACAGGACGGGTGGAAGAGCTCATCTATAGCGGGAAAGAGACACGCTACCGCGTGCGCATCTCCCCCGATGTAACGCTGATAGTCAGTAGCCCTGGAACCAAGGGGGTTGGCGTAGGCGATCGCGTCGGGGTGGAGTGGGACGAGCAGAGCCTTCGGCTTATAGACTCCCATGAAACGCATCACTGAAGGCCTGGTCGTGTGGCCCGGGGTGCTCTGGCTCCTCCTCTTCTTCGCGATCCCCCTGGGGATTATTCTTTTCATAAGTTTCACCCAGCGCGATCTCGGTGGGCTCATCCGCTGGGAGTTCACCCTTGGCAATTATCTGAGGCTGTTCGAGCTCATCTATTGGGTTGGTCCGCTGTGGAACTCCCTCTGGCTGGCGGTGCTCACTACCCTGATATGCCTTGGGCTGGGGTATCCTCTCGCGTATATCATAGCGCGGAGCCCTACAAGACAGAAGCATCTCTTGATCTTTCTCGTGGTACTCCCGTCCTTCACCAACTTTCTTGTGCGCATCTACGCGTGGTTCATTCTGCTGCGTCCGGAGGGGTGGATTGTGTGGGGGCTTCGGATGCTTGGGCTTGAAGCGAATCTTTTAGGATCTTCAGTGGGCGTGCTGATCGGCTTAGTCTATGGGTATCTGCCGTTTATGATATTGCCGGTGTATGCGACGCTAGAGCGGCTCGACTATGCGCTCATTGAGGCTGCGTACGATCTGGGAGCTACGTGGTGGCAGGTCTTCCGGCGCGTGCTCTTGCCCTTGAGCCGGCCGGGGATAGTCGCGGGGACTGTGTTGGTCTTCCTGCCGGTGCTAGGGGAGTTTCTCATGCCGAAGCTGCTCGGCGGGGGCAAGGTCCCGACGATCGGCGTGCTCATCGAAGAGAAATTTTTGGGTCGGGTACCAGATTGGCCCTTCGGCGCGGCCATAGCTATCACGGTGATGGCTCTTGCCCTGCTTGGGGTAAGC
>JAPWVB010000031.1 GCA_028275205.1 Candidatus Acetothermia bacterium | reverse complement strand
GATCGTCTTCTTAGTGCTTTTTGTCGTTGGGCTGGGCGTAGTCGTGTGGATGGTCCAAAAAATCTGGCGAGCCGAGCGTCAGCCCGCATAACAGATGGGCAGACTGAACGCAAAGGTCGAGCCCTTCCCCAGAGTACTTTCGGCCCAGATCCGCCCACCGTGCGCTTCCACGAATTGCTTGGCGATGGCAAGCCCTAAGCCCGTGCCGCCCGTCGCCCGCGACCGCGAGCGATCTCCTCGCCAAAAGCGCTCAAAGACATAGGGCAGATCTTCAGGAGCGATCCCCGGGCCGCTGTCGGTAACGCTTATGTGAACTTCTGTGTTGAAATTTACGGCTGAGAGCGTAATCTGCCCGTCTTCAGGGGTATAGCGTTCGGCATTGCTCAGAATATTTAAGAGCACTTGCTGGATGCGCTGCGGGTCAATCTCCACAAGCACAGGCTCATCGGGTAACGTAACGGTCAGCACGATGCGCTTGCTTGCAAGACGAGGCTCGATCACTGTGATCGTCTGACGAATAACATCACGAATGTCAGTGAGCTGTTTCTCTAAGCGAAGTTCACCCGCTTCGGCAAGGCTGAGATCGCGCAGGTCACCGACTAATCGCGCGAGCAATAAGCTCTCTTCATGGATCGAGGCGATCACATTGGGGGTGGGCTCGTACACCCCATCAAGGATCGCTTGGAGATTGCCTTGAATGACCGTGAGAGGCGTGCGCAGCTCATGGGCAATGTCGGCGATCATCTGGCGGCGCAGCTTCTCAGATCGCTCAAGACGTTCCACCATGCGATTGAATGACTCGGCTAAGTGCCCGATCTCATCGCGTCCGGTGACAGGGACACGCTGACTCAAGTCTCCTTGGGCTAAGCGCTGCGACGCGTTCTCAAGCTGGCGTAGAGGCGCGAGAATATTCCGTAAAAAGAGCCCGCCCAACACGAGTGCAGCTCCAGCAGCGATTACCCCTGCGAGCAAAATCGCCCCCCTCGTTGAGCGTAGGAACTCCTGCTCTCCTCGCGAGAGGTGTTCCATCCCTGTTGTGGGAACCAACCAGGCAACATGCACGCCGTTCACCACGATAGGGACACCTACGGAGTCCAGGGCTTCGCGCGAGATCTCTGCCGGCGCTTGCCCGATCACGACACGACCGCCTGAATCTAGTAAAGCGAAACGCTGCCAGGGATCACCCCACGGAGGGCCTTTGCCCCGCCCAGGACGCTCACGCTCGAGAATGCTTTGGACCCCTTCCCAACTTCCATGTTGGGCGTAGTACTCCGCTAAAAGTGGGGCCAAAAGCTGCGCCTGCTCGAGATTGCGCCGGCCACTCAAGACTATGAACTGCTGCGTCGTCGCTCGCTCCGCTAACAGATATGAGATGCCCATTCCGATAGCGATGACCACAAAGAAGACCAACCAGAGCTTGAGCGCCAGAGGGATATTGCGCAGGAATTTCATAGTCGCTGCTCTCCGAATTTATAGCCCACGCCGCGCACCGTCAGGATATACTGTGGGTTTTGTGGGTCAGGTTCGATCTTCTTGCGCAAGTTCTTGATGTGCGTATCAATGGTGCGGTCAAGGGTGGCATAGGTCGTCCCGGAGAGGGCCTCGATGAGCTGAAGCCTCGTGAAGACGCGCCCTGGTTGACTAGCAAGCGTTGCTAGCAGTTTGAACTCAATGGGCGTCAGATCGAGTCGCTCTTTTCTAAAATACGCCTCGTGGCTCTCAAGATTGATGACAAGATCTCCCGCCTCGATCACCGCTGGCTTCGTGAAGCCCTCTACGCGGCGGAGCACCGCGCGCACGCGAGCGACCAGCTCTCTCGGGTTGAAGGGCTTGACGACGTAATCATCGGCACCAATTTCGAGCCCCGCAATGCGATCGGCATCCTCGACTCGGGCTGTTAACATAATGATGGGTGTGTTCGATCTTTTTCGGATCTCTCGTGCGACATCGAAGCCGTCCATATCAGGAAGCATCAAATCTAAGACGACCAAAGCCGGCTGCTCGACCTTCCACAACGTGAGGGCGTCTTTGCCATTGGAAGCCGTCAAGACTGAAAAGCCCGCTTGCTGCAGATACGCGCGCACCAACTGCACGATCTTCAATTCGTCGTCCACGACTAGGATCTTCTTTGCCATCCCTGCAAGTATAGCACGTCGTCACGAGCGAGTAAAAGCTGTGAGGGGCGGGATCATCCCACCCCTCACAGTGCTAGACGTCGCTCACTTAGCGGCGGCAGCGAGGCCCGGTGCCGTCGCGGGCTCGGAGCGTGATGCCGCGCCCGTGGTTCATCCTCTGGGCCGGTGGGCCAACTTGTCCCAGAGCCTCAGCGCGCGCTTCTGCGAGAATTTGCTGAAGTTCTGCAGGAGATTTGCCCAACTTCTCTGCGAGGATCTGCAACATGGAGCCTCGATAAGGAGGCTGTGCCCCCTGCGGCTGCGCCGCCCAGCTGATGGCCGTCAGGACCATCACTACTGCCACAATACCCACGAGTACGGTGAGAATCTTCTTTGCATTGGTCATTGTCGTTCACTCCTTTCTGAGAGCGAGAGGGCGCTATGGCCGGCGAGGCCCTCGCCCCATGCTACACTGTTGGAAAGCTGGCAGATGGTTCTGGAGCGAGACGTCCCGCAGCCGTGCCATGACCCATCGCAGATCGGGCTCCTTGACGAACGTCAAGAACTGCTCGTACATGGCAGCATTGGCTAGCTCAGCGGCTGCGGCTTGCTCGCAGGCTTCCCAGATCGTCGTCGAAACTTGGACGTTTCCTAAGAACGTATCCGCAGGCACGGGCACACCATACTTGGCAAAATAGAACTTCCACGTATCAATGTGTTGCGCTTCCGCTTGTACGATGTTCGCAAACGGAAGCACCGGGCCGAACTTGTCTATCACGGCTTGATAGAACGCATGGGCACGATACTCGTCGTTGATGCTGTCAAGCATTGCTTGAACTGTCCGCGGGTCAAGGGGCGTCTGTGCCGTCCCGATCAGACCGAACAACCCAATCGCGAGGATGCTCGCGATCCCGACTACCGTTGTGAGCTTCTTCGTCATGTTGATCACCTCGGCTATGACAATACCCCAGCGATATGAAGAAGCCATGAAAGGAATATGGAGATTCGATGGAGACCTTGCTGAGTCCAGACTCTTTCGTTTACAATAACGTCATCCTCGTCAAAGGAGCGATGACCATGCTCAGCAAGAGATTAGAAAAAGCTCTTAACGACCAGATCGTTCGAGAGCTCGAGTCGGCGTATGTCTATCTTTCGATGTGCGCGTACTTTGAGGCGCAGAATCTTCGGGGGATGGCCCACTGGATGCGCCTGCAAGCCCAAGAAGAACTCAAGCATGCCATGAAGATCTTCGATTTTGTGAACGATCGCGGCGGGCGCGTCGAATTGGGCCCGATCGCCAAGCCCCCGGTCGAGTTCAAGTCTCCCCTTGATGCGTTTCAGAAGGCCCTGGCCCACGAACAGAAGATCACTCAGTCTATTCACGATCTCTATGATCTCGCTGATGATGAAGACGATTACCCCACCGAAGTGATGCTCCAATGGTTCATTGAGGAGCAAGTCGAAGAAGAGAAAAGCGCCAGCGAGGTTGTGGAGCAACTCAAGCTCGTCGGGGAGAATGGGGCTGGCTTGATGATCCTCGATCAGAAGTTGGGGCAGCGCGAAGCTGAGAGTTCTTAATAGGGCTGTTGTCGAAAGCTTGTCAGCGGCTTCACTTTCAGTTAGAATCTTCTTGCAAAACTCAGCGCCGAGGGTGATAGGCGATGACGCGACGGCTTCTGCTGACAGTGGGTTTAGTCCTTCTCGTAGCGATGACTTCATTCGCTGACACAAAACCCATTCCCAGATTGATTGAAATGGTCTCCACAGATGCGATCCCGGAGTTTCGCCTGGCGGCGGCGCGCACGTTGGTCGCAGCGTATCTTTTCATTGAGCGCCCGCTTTCGGAGTTGGACCCCCTCATCCAGAAGATCGAAAAAGAGCGCGGGTTTAAAGAGCTTCGCCAAGCGGTCGAGGAGGCCAAGCAGGGCAAAGTGATCAGCGGGTGCTGGAACCTCCCCACCGTCGAGAATCCCGTGGTTGCGGGGATTGATCTGCGCACCAAGACCATCCCTGAGCTCGAACAACTCGCGATCTACGGGAGCTCGCCCCAACTGCGCGAGGCCGCCACCAAGATGATGATCAATAAATATCTCACGCCCAAAGCGAAGCTCTACCCCGAATGGTATACGTATCGCATCAAAGCCGAAGCAGACTTCGACGCTGTGAAGGTGCAGTTCTATCTCTGGACGGTTGGGGTAGCGCCGCAGGCCGTCGAGATCAAGACGATCGCCCTTATTCCCCTGTCGCAGATCTTCTTCGCGGAGTTTCTCATTACGCTGCCGGCGAGCCAAGTCACCGCCAAGCTCAAGTGTAACTCCTGATACTGAGAGAGTGTGATACAGACGACAGCCAGCTCGTGTCTCTATCGGCTATGATAGATGCGAGCGACCAGAAGCTGTCATCTCATTCTCGAAGGGGAAGAGACGTATGCAGGGGCGTCGTGCGTTCGCTTTGGTGGTCATTCTTGCGGCACTGCTCAGTCTCTTCAGCAGCGCCCAGGTTCCCCCGCCGGGGCTGACGACGGAGTTTACTGTCGAGACGTTTCCCGTCTATCGGCGCGGCACGCTCGCCGAGCCCCAGATCGCTTCGGTGAGACTCACCCTGCGCGGCGATTCTCTTCTCTCCCAGCCCTTCGATATAATCATCGGCGTAGACCGCTCGATCAATCTTGAGGGGGCGCGCTCATTTTGGGATCGGTTGCTCAATCTCCTCGGCCCCGATGACCGCGTAGGATTAGTCTCTCTCGCCCCGCCGACGCTCGACAGCCCCTTGACGACGGATTTTAATATCATTCGCCAAAGATTCTCGGAGCTCACGTCGGGGGGAGCTTCTGGGCTGGCCGATGCCGTCGCCTTGGCGACCAAAGAGCTCACAGAAAACGGTCGTCCCGAAGCGCGCAAGATTCAAATATGGGTGATCGCCCGCGCCGGCACCGATCGAGCGGACTTCGGCCCGGTGCTCACCCAAGCCCAGCGCGCCCGCGATAACCAAATCACCATCCATGTGGTCACCACGACCGACGAAGCGGCGCGATCCCAAACGCTCCTCTCCCTCGCGCGCCTCACCAACGGGCTCTTTCTGAAAAATCTCTCAGACGAGACCCTCACCGCGCTGCAGGGGCAACTGCGCGTCGAATTCATCGCGCGCCAGGTCGTCGCCAAAGTCACGATCACCAATCGCGTGACGTTCGAAGGGGCCGAGGGCAACCCCGAAATCCAAGAGTTCGCCGACGGCAGCAAAACGCTGACATGGAAGATTGACGCCATCCGCCCCGAAGAGTCCGTGACGGTGCGCATAAGGGTCAGCTCGAATTCGCTGGGGTCTTTTCCCATCAATCGGAGCCCCAGCACCGTCGAGTATACGAATATCTTGGGCCAGCGCGTGCGCATCAATCTGCCGTTTCTCACACTCGACGTTACGAACGCTTCGCCCATCGCGAAGTTCGAGTTCAACCCCGAAATCTTTGGGATAGATCGCGCCACCTGGCAGCCCACTACCAAAGAGAATATCGTCTTCACCGATCAGTCATCCGACCCCGATGGCTCGATCGTCAGCTATCTATGGGATTTCGGCGACGGCAAGACAAGCACCGATCGGAACCCGACCCATGCGTACGAGAGAGCCGGAAGCTACACGGTTACCCTCACCGTCACCGACAACGAAGGAGCTACCGCAAGCGCCAGTGCCACGATCACCGTGATCAACGTCGCCGTAGCGATTCGGGATCTGCCGACGTTCAACGGTCAACTGCCCAAGGGGATCTTTATCAGAGTGTATTTGGAGATTCGCATCAACCGTGACGTGTTGGGACTTGGCGTGCGCGAAGAGTGGCCGAGGGATATCATCGCTATGGACACGAAAGTCGAGGACGTCACCGAAAAAGTCTTAGGGGAGCCCCACGGAGGGACGATGCGGCCCCCGCCGCCTGGAGGAACGACCATCGAATGGATCTTCCCGGAGCGCCTTGCCGCTGGAACGGTGAAGAAGATCGTCTACGAAGTGAAGCTCTCCGAGACTGCTGAAGTAGACTCGCCAACGCTGACGGGCTTTGTCATTAGCAAAGTCCCGGATATTCAGACGCCCACGGAGGGAACGAGTTCGTTTCAGTTGGTCGAGGGACTGCCCATCAAGGTCGTGGTCGCGCACTATATCACGCGGCCGGATATTCCCCCGGAAGAAGAGCGCATTGACCCCAGGGACGACAATCTCATCTCGTTCTATCAGATCCAGCGGGCGGTGAGCTGGTGGCTCGCTACCGGATGGTCCACCATCAGTGAATCACCGATCGTACCAGGCACCGGCGGCAAGCAGATTGATTTAGAAACTCTGCAAGAGCTGATCGCCTACTGGCTCTCCAACACGCCCGTCGATCAGCCGCTGCCGCCACGCCCGTAAGTTATGCGCATTCTGTGGGTGCTGCTGAGCATAGCGCTGGGAAGCGTGCTCTTTGCTTGTTCAGTATTCGCGCAGAGCTTTTTGAGCGAAGGGCTCTCGCCCAGGGCGATCAGCGTGGGCGGGGCGTTCGTGGGACTTGCTGATGATGCGGCAGCAGCGTTGTGGAACCCTGCCGGGCTCTCTACGCTCACGGGCTTTGGAGTTTTGGCAAGGCTCGCCATGCCCACGTCGGCTGCGTCCTCAGAGATCTGGGGAGCGGCACTGAGCGCACGGCTCTTTGGGGTGGGCAGCGCCCTTTGGTACGGGAGCCAAACGACCAAGACCCCTCACCAAGAAGAGCACTCACTCATCGTGATCGCTCTTGGCGCAGGCGTGCGCGAGAACATCTCCGCTGGGGTTGCCCTCAAGTTCTTCGAGCAGAACACGGGCATTGATTTAGGACTGATGGCGCGATTTGGCTGGGTACAGGGGGGCTTGACGATCGCCGACCTTGGGATCGCCGAAGTGATCGTGCGCATGGGAGCAGTTCTGAAGCTCTTTGATGACAGAGTCCGTCTTCTGGGAGCGGTTGATCTGGCGCGCCAGGAAGAGCTGCGCGCTCTTCGTGTGGGGATAGAGCTTCAGCTTTTTGAGGGGATGGCGCTGCGCGCGGGCTGGGACGGACGAACCTTGACGTGGGGCGGGGGCTTGGGGATCTTCCACATCTTGCAGTCGGACTTCGCTTGGCAGGCCGACGGCTGGGCCGTCTCCACCGAGATCGCATTTGGCCGACGTTAACGCTTTGCAGTATAATCTTTTGTGAGGAACTTTGGTGGGAGGGGAAGGCAATGAGTCACGAGATGCAAGGTATTATGTGGATCGTCGCGTTAGCTATTCTGATCGTGTTAGTGTGGGCGCTGTGGCGACGCACCGCTCGCCAGAGCTTGACCGTGCTCCTTCTCGCCATCGGAGCGATCCTTGTCGTCGGTGGTGGCGTCCCTCTCATCTGGTGGCAGCTCCATCTGCCTAGAACCACAGATCAAACACTCCAAATCCGCGATCATCGTCTGGTCAGTCAGACCCAGATCAAAGAGAAGGACTTCGTTCGTCTTGAGGCCGAGATCGAGATCATCATCCCTGCGCTTCCCCAAGAGCGCCTGCGCGCTATAGCTCAAGAATATCTTGAGCAAGCACTCCCAAGCTATAGACCCGATGTCGCAGCGGTCAAGCTGAAGGATCTCGAACGCCCGCTGCTCTATGAGTACGCCTACCGAAAGTCCCTCCCTCCAGAGCGCGTCCAACCGTGGATCCAGCCCATAGACGCAACAGCAAAGGTCCATCTGGAAGCTCCCATCATGGGCGAGCTGGGAGAGTATCAAACGATCGTGATCCCCGTGACGGTGACTACTAAATGGGCAAATCTCCAGGCCCTTCTGGGCGAAAGACTCCCCAGCACCTGGGCCGCGCTCGATGAGTCGCTCTATGACTATATCGTGGTCAGCGAATCGGAGCAGCCTCAGATGGTTCTCGTCTTTGCTCTGCTCGATGAGGAATTCTTCAGAGAGTACCAAGCTTCGGGAGGACGCCCTCAGGAGCTAGGGCTGCTCCAGGGCGAGATTCCCACGCCGTCGCTTCTCGTGCTCGTATACGCCCTCCGTGAGAGCCTCTTCCGTGTCAGCGACATCGTTCTCGTCCAGAAGCGCGGCGAGAGCGTGCGGCGCTATGAGCCCGAAGAAGAAGCCGTCTCCACGCTCAACGGGGCACGCCCGCTGTGGAGAGCGCTCGTGGGGAATTTCCCAAACTTCCCAAATCTATTGGCTCACGTGCGCCCAGGCACACAGATCATGGGATTGCTGCGCTTCCCTGATTGGCTCGATCCCACCCAGGGGTTTCAGATTTATTATCGTGATCGCGTCGCGACGTTCGGCAAGAAACTGTAAAGGAGGTTGGCATGACCCCTGCCCAACGATGGATGATCCTCGGCGGCGCTGTTGTCGTCGTGATCTTAGGAGTTTTTATTTTTTTCTGGACGCGGCCTCCGGCTCCCGCGGCCATCGAGCTTGAAGGAGTGGTCGCGCGCGCAGGCCGAGAGAGCTTCACGCTCAGCGAAGTGACGGTGTTCTCCGGCCCGCAACCGTGCTCGCTAGAAAGGCTCACAGTGCAGGTCGAGGCGCGCGCCCTGCTCCCCTCAAGCCTGCTGCAACCGGGGGATCTTGTCACAGTCAAGGGCGAGTATCACGCTAAAGACTGCATAGTTCGTCTCAGCGCACCGACCCACTACGTCGAGCTGCGCCCCGTCCCCATCACACTAGAAGGGATCGTGAGCGCAGGGACGCCTACGCAGTTTGCTCTCAAGAACGTGATCGTGCTCGCCGGGCCGCAGCCCTGTAAGCTCGAGAATCTCCCCGTGCACGTCAAGTCCGATGCTGCGCAGACAGAACCCGTGCAGACGAACGAGCGCGTGCGCGTCGCCGGCGAGTATCACCCAGAAGGCTGTCGCGTCGAGCTGACGGCGCCAAAGCATTTCGTAGAACGCCTCCCGACGACTGTCAAGCTCCAAGGGACCGTCGCCCAAGTCGGCAGCGATCAAGTGATTTTACAGGGCGTTAGAGTGCTCGAGGGCCCGCAGCCGTGCACGACAGAGAATCTCACCGTGCGCGTGCGCGGGACAGCAAGCCTTCGTGGCGGCGAAGGCGTTGAAGTCGTGGGCGAATATAACCCCAAGAGCTGCCAAGTCAGCGTGGAGCAGCCGACGCATTCGTTTGCGCAGATCTCCGCTCCGCCGGTGCCCGTCCCACAGCCACCCGTCACACCCCCGACGACTCCGACAGTGCCTCAGCCACCCGTCCCGACGCCGACTCCTGCTGTTCCAACGGGGGGCTTGCCGTTCTTTATCTCTGGAGGAGTCTCTTCGGTCGGGCCGGTGCTGGCGTTTCGCGGCTCGGTTGGGATGACTCTCAATAGCTCTCTCAAGGGGATGATCTCCGTCGGGTACGGCTCAGGCTCCATACAGAAGCCCGAACTGACCAAGCCCATCAATTTCACCGTCATGCCCATAGACTTCACTGTGTGGTACGGGCTTGGGGGCGGACTGCACATCGGTGGCGGCGCAGGGGTCTTGATCGTCCAAGGGCCAAAGCCCAAGTTCTCCAACACCGTGCCGACCGTTCATATCGCTGTGGGCTTTGCCATCACGGACTTTTTGATGCTCTCAGGAGGTGTCGCCTACGTACCATGAACACCAAAAAATTCTTCGTTATTGGGCTGTTGCTTGCGCTGCCCAGTGTCGTGAGCGGCTGCTTTCTCACGTTGGGTGACTTAGACAAAATCTTTCCCGTCAAGATCGGGCCGGCGTCTATCTCGAACATCAGGGTCGAGCCGGCGACGCTCCCCGGCGGGGTGACTCAATCGGTGACCGTGAGCTTCGCCTACAATCACGAGGACGGCGATCTTGGGCTGAAAGCGAAAGTGACCGTCAAGCTCTCCGGAGCGACGCTCATCGAGCAGCCTCTCGAACTGAACAAGGCGAACGACACGGTGCGGGTGCCGGTCACGATCTCCACGCCCAATACCGAGACGAACCTCTCGCTCGAAGTGATCGTAGCGATTGGCGATCAGCTGAGCGCGTCGCTGCCGGCGACCATTCACGTCGTGGGCAATGATGACGACAGAGATGGCGTCAGCAATCGCGATGATGCTTGTCCCAACCAAGCTGGGGAGCTGGCGAACAAGGGCTGTCCTGTGCCCCCGGCGAACACTCCTGAGTGCATCTGGTTTGTGGACGGCTGGACACCGCCGATCAAGCAAGTGCGTTTCGTCCGTGTCGGGCGCCAGATCTTCGCGATGGTCAACGAGCCCGATGAGAACATAGATACGGATACTCCCGATGTCGTCTTCGCGTGGGTGACAGTTCCGCACACGGGAGACTTAGAAATCTTTCGGCTCACGGAGATCGGTGGGACGAGCACGGGCATCTTTGCGGGGTTGGGGCCGCTGTTGGTGCCGGCGCTTTCAACGCCCGTGGTGCAGAACGATGGGAGCCTGAACGTTTGGGATGGCGACACGATGCTCTTGTTCTACGGCGACGTCAATAATTTCTCGCAGCAGTGCATGGCGCAGGCGCGGGCGGGGCTGGGAGATTAGATCTATTTGGGAATCGGAGCCTGATGCCAGGAGCCGCCCATCGGGACTGAACGCCACGGAATAGGTCTTTAGACAGCAGCCATCATCGTTGGTTCCGGCACCGGATAGCCCTCCGCTAGTAAAGCTTCGATCATGGCGCGGCGTGCGGCGTGCAGGTCCGCCAGTGCTTCTTCTGGCGTGGCCCCGCTGCCTAGCACGCCCTCAAACTCCGGGTGCGAGGCGATATAGATGATTGTGCCATCTTCTTGGCGCTCCGGTTCGATCTCGACCTTCCAGGGCAATCGGTCGTAGTAATCCACGTCCTTCTTCATGGGGTTCCTCCCTTCGCTTTCTGTCTCTCCAAGAGCTTATCAATGAGGCGCACGGCTGTGGTCGCATAGCCCTTGGGCAAAGAGCTCTTTCGTGCGACAGTGGCCCGCAGATCAGGATAATCAGGATGGACATAGACGCGGTGTGGGGCTCGGGAGCGAGTGATCTCGCGGAAGCCGAAGCTACGATAGAGCCGGTCCATGTCGTCTTCACCCCAGCCGCTGCGCGTGCGGCGCATGCGTTCCAGCAGGTCCAAGTCGCCCATCGCTGCTCCATCTTCCGGTCTTCAACAAGCTAATTTTAGGCTACAGCTAGGGCGCAAGCAAACCGGCATCACTTCGCAGCCTTCACGGACTGCCGAGCGCTGATCGCTGCTCCTCACCTCCCCACCAGATCGCTGATGTCCCACAGCCTGATCGTGTTGTCATCGGAGCCGGAGGCCAACAGCCGCCCGTCGGGACTGAATGCCACGGACCTGACCCAGTCGGTGTGGCCGGACAGGTGGGATCTGCCCCTGGCTGAGCCCAACTTGTCCAGAATTCCCTGCGGCCACAAGCAGGATCGCTATGGCCGCGCCGATGCCGAGAAGCTTTGCTCCGCGCATAAGGCACCTCCTTGGGGCCTGCCCTGCCTGCCTCTTGCCGGTGCGGGACCTCCCTGCGTCGGGCAGGGGCCGAGGAGGGTCGCCCCTCGACCCCAATTCTAGCACAGCTCCAACCGACTTGACAAGACCCTCTTCCGTCGTGTTGCGGGAGCGGCTGGGTGTAGGGACTTCGAACGAGAGATATGTCTCGCCGGATCGAAGTGGGTCACTTGGGGGGATGGTGGTGGAGCCGACCGGAGTCGAACCGGCGACCTCTGCGTTGCGAACGCAGCGCTCTCCCAACTGAGCTACGGCCCCAGTGATAAATTATTATAGCTGACTGCTCACGTCTGAGCAACTCTACACTATTGAAGCATTCTCTTGAAGAACGAAACCATCTCATTGAACGCATCTCGCGTCAGCGGCGTCTGCAACAGTTGTCCTCCTCGGAGCATAAACGAGTGCGGCTGCCCTTGATACACTTTGAGCTCAAAATACTTCCCCGCAGCGTCTAGCTCCGTAGCGTAGCGATAGATGTCGGCAATGGGGCTGGGGCGGTCGGCTGTGCCGTGGATGATGAGCATCGGGGCTTGGAGCTGCTCGATCAGCTCTGCGGGCTTGCGCGGCTGGGTAGGCGAGCCCCCGGAGTACGGGAAGCCGTACCAGGCAACCCCGGCTTTGAACTCTTTGATCAACGGCAAGAAGAGCATCGTATAG